>CAMTOW010000018.1 GCA_947074245.1 uncultured Bacteroidales bacterium
ATATAACCCTTTTCAGCGGCAATCTGTTTAACCGCATGGTAAATATCGTCTTGAATCGGTGCGATAAGTGCTTCGCGTTTCTTGTAGAGTTCGTCTGCCGGACCGAAATACGGGCGACGCAGATCCTGCACCTCTTTCTCCTTATTTACGATCTCTTCCTCTTGCATGCGTTTCATATCCTCCGACAAGAATACCATCTCCGACTGGTAATTCTTATACATGCTTTCCACTTCCGACATCTTTGTCTCAACTTCTGCCTGCCAGCGTCGGGACATCTGATCCAACTGCTCGTTCGACATTTCGTAAGAAGGGATATTTTTAAGGATATATTCCATATCGATCAGGGCATATTTCTGTGCCGCCATCGGCAGGATTGAGAATGCCGTCAATACGACAGCCAGTAAAATTTTCTTCATAATATTCGTTTTTGAATCTGGATTAGTGGTATTGATAGTTGTATAAATCAAAGTTAATAAAAAAAAACGCGCTCTGTTTTCCAACAATCAGGAAAACAGAGCGCGTTTTAACAAATATCTAGATTAGAACTCCTGTCCAATGATAAAGTGGAAGTTGCTTCCGCTGTTATCACGCGTTCCGAACACTGAATCGAATCCATAAGCCCAGTCAATACCCATCATACCGATCATCGGTAGGAAGATACGAACCCCGAATCCGGCAGAACGTTTCATGCTGAACGGATTGAAGTTTTTAATATCGGTCCAAGCGTTACCTGCTTCGGCAAAACCTAATAGGTAAATCGTAGACGAAGGCTGCAACATTACCGGATAACGAAGCTCACACACCAGACGGGCGTAAGTCGTAGCGACGTTGGTTCCGTAATATCCATCGGTGATCGCACCATTCTCATAACCTCTCAACGGAATCGTTTCGGTAATGTAAGTCTGGCTGTATCCCGACATACCGTCACCACCCATGTAGTAAGACTCGAACGGCGATTTCTTATACTTGTTGTAGTAACCCAGGAATCCGAAATCGGCACGGGTCATCAACACAAGCGTGTTGTCGTTGGATGTAAGCGGCGTAAATGTTTTCGCCCCGAACTTGATCTTATAGTACTCAAGCCATTTCAACTTCTCTTTCGAGTAGATGTAAGTGTCTTTGTAGTGTGACGTATTCTTAAACAACGAGTATGGCGGTGTCACCGTAGCCCCCAACGTGAAGGTAGATCCGCGACGCGTATAGATCGGGTTGTCGATCGAGTTACGCGAAAGGACAAGCTCCAGGTTGATGTTGTTGCTCGTTCCGTTCGGAACCGGGAAGTACTGCCAATCTTTCAGAATATACAACTGATAAGAAAGCGCTGCAGAGAACTGGAAGTAGTCATCCGGCCATGTCAGACGTTTACCGAACCCAAGGGTAGCTCCGAGCATCTGGATCGATTTATCCGGGTCGAGAGCCGCCTCGTAGTTGTTATAGTAATTGTCGTTATAACCGTTTCCGTAGCTGTTGTAGTAGTCGTATCGGTTGTATGAGTAATTACTGTTGTAATAGCTACTGCTCATATCGGTCTGACGGCTGTAATATGCCGAAAGAGAGAATGAATTCGGGCGTTTCCCTCCGAACCAAGGATCGAAGAACGACATACTGTAAGCCTGATAGTAGCGGGCATTCGTCTGAGCGGACAAGGTCAATGTCTGACCTTCACCCTGAGGAATAATCCCTTTATACGAGCTTGGATTCAATAAGTTTTTCACCGAGAAGTTCGTAAACTTCAGACTCAACTTACCGATGATACCGGTCTGTCCCCATCCTGCAGAGAATTCGATCTGGTCATTCGCTTTCGATTCGAGTGCGTAAAGCAAGTCCACCGTTCCATTCTCCGGATCCGGCAACGGACGAATATCCATTGATTCCGGATTGAAGTGTCCGGTCTGAGCAAGCTCACGCGCCGAACGCTGAAGGTCGGTCTTACTGAACAGATCTCCCGGTTTGGTACGAAGTTCACGACGCACGACATGTTCGTACAGACGATCATTCCCTTCGATGCGTACACGGTTGATTTTAGCCGGTTGCCCTTCGTAGATACGAAGTTCCAGGTCGACAGAGTCGTTCTGAACATTCACCTCGACCGGTTCTAGCTGGAAGAATAAATATCCTTCATCCATGTAAAGAGTTCCGATACCGTCTTCATCTGCGTTGATACGGTCGTCCAGCAATTTCTGGTTATACACGTCACCCGACTTCATACGCAGGATCTGCATAAGCATATCGGTCGGATAGATCGTATTCCCTACGAATTTCAGGTTACGTACGTAATATTTTTTACCCTCTTCCACGACCAGTTTGACATTGACAGTCTTATCATCGTTTGCCCAAATCGAATCACTGACAATACGCGCATCGCGATATCCGAGTTCGTTGTATTTGTCCAAAACGAGTTGCTTGTCTTTCTCAAACTCTTCTTTTACGAATTTTTTGGAGCGGAACAGGTTGAGTAATTTACCTTTTTCATTGGTCTTCTTCATGACGCGCTGGATCTTACCATCCGACAGCACCTCATTTCCTTCGATATAGATCTTATTAACCTTAACCTTATCTTTTTTATCAATGACGATATCTACGATCACCTGATTCTCGTTGGATAGATCGTCTTTCTGAAGAACCTGTACATCGGCATTCTTGAAACCTTTCTCGTCAAAATAACGCTTGATCAGTTTTTTCGCGCGATCCACCATATTCGGAGTGATCTGATTACCTTTTACGAGACCCAACTGCATTTCTAGGTCTTCGCGCTCGGATTTCTTGATTCCCTCGAAATTGATTTCAGAGATACGCGGACGTTGCTTCAATGCAATATCCAAGAACACTTTGTTTCCAACCATCTTGCTTACCGAAATGGAAACGTCAGAGAACAATCCCTGTTTCCAGAAACGGCGAATGGCATTCGTGATATCATCACCGGGCAACGTAATGGTCTGACCGACGCTCAATCCAGAGAATCCGATCAATACGTAGTCTTCATAGTTCTTCACACCCGAAACCGAAATTCCTGCAATTTCATACTTCTTCGGAGAGACGGAATAAAGTATCGCCGGGTTATAAATGGTGTCCTGCGGTTCAACCTGCGCGACTACTGTCGAACAAGTCATCAGGGCCACGCCCAACAATAGAGATAATCTTTTATGCATATCGTATTGCAATATTTCAATTTCAATTTTAAGCTAACTGTTCGCTTGTCTTACCGAAGCGTCTTTCGCGCTTCTGATAATCGTAGATGGCTTGGAAGAAACACTCTTTCCCGAAGTCTGGCCAATATGTATCTGTAAAATACAACTCGGAATAAGCGGCTTGCCAAAGCAGGAAATTACTGATTCGTTGCTCTCCTCCGGTTCGGATCAGCAGATCCGGATCGGGAAATGCAGCGGTCTCAAGCGATTCTGAAATCATTCGATCGGTAATCTGATCTTCGGTAATGACGCCACGCTTCACCTCATCGGCTAAATGGCGTACCGCTTTGGTGATTTCCCAGCGAGAGGAATAGCTAAGAGCCAAAATCACCGTAGTACCCGTATTGACTGAAGTCTGAGCGATGCAGCGATCCAGTCGGGCTTTTACCTCATCCGGCATTCGGGACAAGTCCCCAATGGCATCCAGGCGAACATTGTTTCTCATCAGATCGGGTGTTTCCCGCTCGATCGCCATCACCAAAAGGCTCATCAATGCGTCAACCTCCTGATCCGGACGATTCCAGTTTTCCGTAGAGAACGTATACAGAGTCAAAAACTTCACTCCCGTATCAGAAGCAGCCTCGGTTACGGCGCGTACCGACTCTACACCATACTGATGTCCGTAGCTACGCTCTTTACCACGCTCCTTCGCCCATCGCCCGTTGCCATCCATGATAATGGCAATATGACGAGGCACTCTCTCTAAATCAATTTTTTCTTTATACGACATAAAAGCCGGTATATTTTATTTTAGATTATTACATTTTCTCTTTCTGAGTCCGAATTCATACGTTACGCTAAGAGATAGGGTCGAATACCAATCGGTATTTTTCCAACTCGTACTTTCTATTCCGTACGGATCCTCTACCAAATCGGCCATATCGGTCAGCATCTTTGCAAAAATGATTTTCAAAGCCGCATTCCAACGCGGGCCAAATTTGTATTTCACACCGGCACCGAGAGGAATCGAAAATGCGAAGTTTGTATCTCCTTGTCCACTTACGGCTCCCAGACCCACACCCATCGTTATGAAAGGAGAGATGCGCGACATGTTTTTATAGTCATAACCGATTCCGTAATTCAGAAAATTAAATTCCGCAAAGCCTCCCAATTGCCACAAGCGCCGGTCGAACGAATAGTGTTGATCATTGGGAAAACGATTGGAGAAGTCTCGGCTATCACCTGCCAAACCCGCCGATAAGAACTCACCGACAAAAGCCCATCGCAGATTATAATGATATCGAAACACACCCTCCACGGCGATACGAGAATCATACAGAAACTTACCCTGGTTGATATCTCCGTATGCAGAACTGATTCCGAAACCGATACCGGCATCGTATTTATAATCTTGAGCAAACAGAGTTGTCGCCGACAAGCAGGTCAATATGAATATCAATAGCTTTTTCATCTGAATCGTCATTATAAGTTATCTCATGAATAGAAACGAAATGAAAGAGCTTAAATTATATGACACTTTATAATTTACTCAAGCGGTTTGAACGTCAACTGATTCAATCGACCACGCAACACCTCATTCAGCTCACCTGTTTTATCTTTTCCACCAATCAGATAGATGTACAAATCACTCGCCACATAAGGAGACATAAATGCGCGTCCTGTGATAGCAGATGGAAATGCGATCGTAGACGGCACTTTTTCCCAACTGATCCCTTTATTTGGAGAATAATAAATATCAGATGAATATCCGTCTGTTGTTTCGCCGCCAATCAGCATCCAGAATGTATTCGGATAACGCGGATCGTATTGGTATTCAAAAAGCGAAGCTCCCTGCAAACCATTTTTCAATTCTGAATTGACACTACGAATGGTTGTCCAGTCATTCTTTCCACCGTCCCAAGCCCATACGTCGTTGGTCAGTACACCGTCTTTCGTTTTACCACCTACGATTACGATACGTTGCGTAGTCCCACCGAAATACTGAATGGAGTTGGTATAACCGCTGATCGGGAAATCTGATTTCATTTCACCGTCTAAAGCCCAATTTACGGCATCCGTAGAGGTTGAATAGTGATATTTGTGATGATGATCTTTTACCAATGCGATATAACGAGCCGAAGCACCGTTCACACCGTCGATGGTTCCGATCAGATTGATAAATTCATGTTCTGTAGAGATCACATCCCAAACCAGTCCGTCGTTAGAACCGATCAGACGGCCTAGGTCGTCGACCATATAAATGCTTTCACCAAATACACGTAGAGAAGATAAATCCGGACGACAATCCATCGGAAGGGTCACAGTCTGTGGAGTCCACTGTTTCAATCCGTCCAAAGTGGAAGTATAAAGCAACACGTTCGAATTACTGTTTTCCACATACCAGTTCATTTTGTTTGCAAACGATACTGCACGTTGATTTTCAATCGAACCTGTATTCGCCAACGGATTCTTCACATAGGTAATCCAATCGATCGAATCGCCCACCATCTGATGAACGTTCACTTTGATCGTATAATATTTCTTATTGATTCCGTTTCCGGCGATCACCTCCATTTTCACAGGCGAACTGAAGTCGATTGAATCACTTGAAGAGTACTCCAGCGTATCGGTCGCAGTGAAAAGAGTTACTTTGCTCGGGTCATTGAAGCTAATGCTGGCCAGCAATTTATTGGCAGGCGTACCAATCGGCAATGAATCGGCATTGTAAATCTGACCAACCAGATTACCCTCCGAATCAAGAACTCCATATTGGTCAATTGTAAAGAATACTTCAGACAAATCGATATCCATCGAACTGATATCTGACAATGCGAAGCTTTTCACCAATGCGTCTGTATAGCCTGATTTATCATACTCAGACTTATCATCCTTACAAGCAGACATCATCGTTAACAATGACAATGCTAAAAAATATATTTTCCGGATCTTCATTATTGAAGTAAATTTATAATTTATGCCCTGCAAAATTAAAAACATTTTTGTGTTTCTTGCAGTTAGCGATTTATTATTATCATATTTTAGCGGAAGCGAACTGCGAAAATTATAAAAAAGTACCCAAAAGTCATTTATTGACATAGGTCATTACAACCGATTTTCCAATATGATTCATTTCTTTTAAGGTTCCTGAAGAAGAGGGAGCTTTCACTCCGTCTTCCAAAACAACCGGACTGATCTCGATTCGCATCTCATCCCATATCCCGTTGTTGATAAAACTATTCAACACAGATGCTCCACCTTCAACCAATACCGACTGAATCTTCCGAACGGCCAATTCATTCATTATAGTAGGAATAAGCGTATCGTCAAACGTCATTCTCACATATTCCACATTCTCGCGAGAAACGGATTCCTTTTCCGTAATCACCAATGTGCGCACGGCTCCGTCAAGAATCCGAGCTTCGGAACTTATCTTCAATTCCCGATCCAGAAAAACCCGAACCGGATCATTTCCATTCCATTTACGCAGTGTCAATTGCGGGTCATCCAACTCTACGGTACGCGTACCGACCAGAATCGCATCCGTTTCACTTCGTAATTTATGCACCAATATCGAATTCATCTCATCCGATATTTTCACCGGCTTATCAGATGAACCGACAACCCGTTTCCGATCGATAAAACCATCTGCACTCTGAGCCCATTTCAAAATCACAAAGGGACGGCCCTTTTCCTGAAGGGAGAAAAACGCTTTGTTCAACTCCAGACACTCCTGTTCCAACACTCCGACCGTCACGTTCACTCCTGCCTCTCGCAGCATCCGTATGCCACGACCCGAAACCTCGAAAAACGGATCAACGGAGCCGATTACTACGCGCGGAATCCCCATTTCGATGATCAGCTTTGAGCAAGGAGGTGTCTTTCCCCAATGAGAACATGGCTCCAGACTGACATATATGGTACTCCTTTTCAACAACTCCTTATCATTCACCGTCCGAATGGCATTTACCTCGGCATGCGCCTCTCCACATTTCCGATGATACCCTTCGCCGATTATCCTTCCGTCACACACGACCACCGCACCCACCATCGGGTTCGGCGATGTATTGCCTCGTCCGAGAGCAGCCAGCTGCAGGCATCTGCGCATATACATCTTATCGATATTATCAGATTGTATCATATATAAGCATTATCTTTGTATTGCAAATCTACACAACAATTATATATAGAGGATGCAAAATTCCATCGACTTTATTCGCGACAACTTAAAAGAGATTTATCCGCAACAAGAAATCGAACAGTTTATCCGTTTGATTTTTGAGCATTTTTGCCAGTATACGAGAGTCGATATGATTCTCAACAAAAATAGACAATTGCCGGAAAACCTCAGGGAGGAAATCAGACGTTTCACCCAGCGGCTGAAGCGACATGAACCGATTCAGTATATCCTGGGCTATAGCGAATTCCTGGATATGAAGTTTCTTGTCAGACCCGGTGTCTTGATTCCGCGCCCCGAAACCGAAGAACTTATCGAACTGATTTCCCGAGAGAATACTCATCCTGGATTGTTCGCGCTCGATATCGGAACCGGAAGCGGATGCATCGCGATCAGCCTGGCGTCTAAACTACGGGATGCGCATGTTACGGCATGGGATATTTCCGATTCGGCTCTAGAAGTTGCACAAGAGAATGCGCGCCTGCTCCATGCCGACGTATCATTCGAAAAAAGGGACGTTTTACAGGTACTCCCCGACCAGGTCGATCGAAAATTTGACTTGATTGTCAGCAACCCGCCTTATGTATGCGAATTTGAGAAAAAGGATATGGATCCCAACGTACTCGACTATGAACCGCACCTCGCGCTTTTCGTCAGCGACGACGATCCGTTGATCTTTTACAGACGCATCGCCCAACTCGGACGTTGCATTCTGAATCCGGGTGGTCGTATTTACTTCGAAATAAACGCACTTTTCGGAGAAGAGACTCTATCAATGTTGAAAACGCTGGGATATGACGATCCAGCCCTAATCCGAGACATTCACGGAAAACAGAGAATGGCCTCTGCCACCTACAATCATTCAAGCCCCCAATCCGTATGAAAGATATGACACCGGCCGAAGCCCTTCATCGGGCTGCGGCTTATTGTTCCGGTTCGGAGCATTGCGTTTCCGATATCCGCGAAAAGCTTCGGAAATGGAATATTTCTCCAACAGATGCAGAATCGATTCTGACACGTCTGGTGAAAGAAAAATTCATTGATGAAGAGCGCTATTGCCGCAGCTTCATCAACGATAAATACAAGTACAACCGATGGGGACGTATCAAGATCGGATATGCGCTTCGCATGAAAAAGATTCCCGACGCATTGGTTTACCAATCGATGGATGAAGTGATCGACGAAGAATTATATATGGAGAACCTGAACGCGTTGTTGCGCGAAAAGAAAAAAGGCCTCCGATCATCCGGTCCACAAGACGAATATGCAAAACTCTACCGTTTCGCAGCCGGACGAGGATTCGATTCGGGCGAAATATCTGCGGCAATCCGAAAATTGAAGTGCGCCGATTAAAAGAATACCTCTCCAATCGCTATTACCATGAAACTACCACCACCCTTCAACCTGCTGTTCCAAACAAAGTGTCTGATGTGTGATACGCCACTCTCCGGCGACGAAGAAAGCGTCTGTCGGTTTTGTCTTCCGGATCTTCCGGTCACCCGATTTCACCTTACTCCCGATAATCGCGCCGAACAGCTTTTCTTTGGGAAAGCAGACATCCATCGTTGCGCCTGTTTTTGCTTCTACCGCAAAGGCGATCGGTTTCGAGAACTGATCCATGAGTTCAAATACCACGACAATCGAAAAGCCGCATATCGCATCGGGTTACTTTATGGTAAGATGTTGAAAAACGACGGTTGGCACATCCCTATCGATCAGATTATTCCCGTACCGCTACATCCCCTCAAGCGGATCAAGCGAGGATATAATCAAAGCGAATGGATTGCCCGCGGAATAGCCTCCGTTTGGAATATACCCGTGCTCACGAGAGTTCTTACCAAAAAGAAAGTCACCTCCACCCAAACCAAAAAGAGTCTCTTCGAACGACACCTCAATACGCATGACACCTTCCATACCAAAGCCGAAGCGTTAACCGACGGAATGCATATCCTTCTGGTCGATGATGTTCTCACTTCCGGTTCCACTCTTACGGCTTGCGCCATCTCTATCCAGGCAGCTGCCGATGTGAAAATCAGCATTCTTACCCTTGCATTCGCAGAATAATGCCTTATCTTTGCCAAAACTAAAGAACCACAGATATGAAAAGTTTAGACCGTTTAGTAGCAGAAAAGCTTTTAGCCATCAAAGCCGTAAAATTGCAGCCTGAAAATCCGTTCACTTGGGCATCGGGATGGAAATCTCCAATCTATTGTGACAATCGTAAGACATTGTCATACCCGGATGTTCGCACATTGATCAAAAACGGAATTTGTTCCACGATTCAGGAAAAATTTGAAAACATCGATGCGATTGCCGGTGTTGCTACCGGAGCCATTGCTCAGGGCGCTCTCGTTGCCGATGCATTAGGATTACCTTTCGTATATGTCCGCTCTTCTCCAAAAGATCATGGTTTGGAAAACCTGATCGAAGGTGATCTTCGTCCGGGTCAACGTGTCGTTGTCGTGGAAGACCTGATCTCAACAGGTGGAAGCAGCCTCAAAGCAGTCGAAGCGATCCGCAAAGACGGTTGTGAAGTTGCCGGAATGGTTGCTATTTTCTCGTACCTGCTTCCTGTCGCTCAAAAGAAATTCGAAGAGGCAAACGTAAAGCTTTATACATTGAGCAACTACGAAGCCGTTATCGAAGAAGCTGCAACGACAAACTATATTCAGGAGAACGATATTGAAACTCTTAAAGAATGGCGTAAAGATCCAGCGTCATGGAACCCTAAAAAATAAATCTCACGTTAATGGCTACATTTGAAAGTCCGATAAAAACGATTCCAGCTTCGCAGGAAGCCGTTTATAATAAATTTTCCAACCTTTCAAACCTGGAATCGATTCAGGGACGTTTACCGGAAGATAAGATCAAAGATTTTACATTCGATAATGATTCTTGCAGCTTTTCGGTAAGCCCGATCGGCACACTCGGATTACGTGTTATCGAGCGAGAACCGATCAAAACCATTAAATTCGAATCGGAAAAATCGCCGATTCAGTTCAATCTCTGGATTCAATTGATCGGTACTTCTCCGAATGAGACGAAAGTAAAGCTTACGATTAAAGCCGAACTCAGTCCGTTCATCAAACCGATGGTCTCCAAACCGCTCCAGGATGCCTTAAACAAAATGGCGGATATGATGACGATGCTTCCTTATTGATGACATCTCAATCAGATCGACATAATTAACAAAGATGAAAATTGAAAGAGAAGTTTTACCGTCATTTCCGATGCGGTAATACCCTGTTTCATTTTTCATCTTTCTTTTTTGTAATCTTTTTAACTGCTGACATATTATGAAGCTTTGGGAAAAAAGCACGAAAGTAAACCAGGATATCGAACGTTTTACGGTTGGTCGCGATCGCGAAATGGATCTCTATCTGGCTCCGTTTGATGTATTGGGCTCGATGGCTCACATTACGATGCTTGAAAGCATCGGATTACTTGAAAAAGAGGAATTGGAACAATTGCTAGCTGAACTGCGATCAATTTATCAACTCATCGTCGATGGCAAATTCACGATCGAAGACGGAGTTGAAGACGTACACTCTCAAGTAGAACTGATGCTCACTCGCAAATTGGGCGATATCGGCAAGAAAATCCATAGCGGCCGTTCGCGCAACGATCAGGTTTTGGTCGATCTAAAACTCTTCATGCGCCATGAGATTCGCGAGATTACGAGTCTTACAAACGCATTATTCAACACCCTTCTCGCTCAAAGCGAAAAATTCAAAGAGGTCCTTATGCCGGGTTATACCCACCTTCAGATCGCGATGCCCTCATCGTTCGGTCTGTGGTTTGGTGCTTATGCAGAAAGCCTGCTCGATGATCTCACCGTATTGCAAGCGGCTTACCAGGTAACCAACCGCAATCCGCTCGGATCGGCAGCGGGATACGGATCTTCTTTCCCGCTCAACCGCCAGATGACAACCGACATATTGGGCTTCGAATCAATGGCCTATAATGTAGTATATGCTCAGATGGGACGTGGAAAAACAGAACGTATCGTTTCTTCGGCGTTGGGATCGATCGCCGCGACACTTTCCAAACTGGCGTTTGACGCATGTATGTTTAGTTCTCAGAACTTCGGATTCATCAAGCTTCATGATGCCTTTACGACCGGATCGAGCATCATGCCGCATAAAAAAAACCCGGATGTCTTCGAGCTGACCCGTGCCAAATGCAATAAAATCCAGTCTGTACCGCAACAGATCATGATGATCGCCAATAATCTGCCGTCGGGATATTTCCGCGACCTTCAGATCATCAAAGAGATCTTCCTGCCGGTGTTCGACGAATTGAAAGACTGTATCCGCATGGTCGATTTGATGATGGAGCACATTGAGGTAAACAAAAACATTCTGGATGACGACAAATACAAACTGATCTTCTCCGTAGAGGAGGTAAACCGCCTTGCGTCCGAAGGAATGCCGTTCCGAGATGCCTACAAAAAGGTAGGTATGGATATCGAAGCAGGCAATTTTTCATGCGATCTTTCCGTTAATCATACACACGAAGGAAGCATCGGAAATCTTTGCAACGATCAGATCCGTCTGCAGATGCAGCATATCATCGACGGATTCGGTTTTGAAAAAGCTCTGCATGCTGAAGATAAACTCATACATGAATCAGAATGAATACGAATCTAGACCGATATGACGGACGCATGCGCTATCGTCGCTGTGGACAAAGCGGCATCGTCCTTCCGGAGATCTCCCTGGGTCTTTGGCACAATTTCGGAGAAAACGACCGGTTCTCAACCGGATCGGATATGGTGCGTTATGCCTTTGAACAAGGCATAACGCATTTCGATCTGGCCAACAACTACGGACCGCCTCCCGGATCCGCCGAAGAAACCTTCGGCCGGATTCTTAAACAAACTCCTTCGATGCGTCGGGAGGAGTTAATCATCTCCACCAAAGCCGGCCATGAAATGTGGCCCGGTCCCTATGGTGACGGAAGTTCTCGCAAAATGCTTCTTTCCAGTCTCGATCAGAGTCTGAAGCGGATGCAACTCGATTATGTGGATATCTTTTATTCGCATCGTTACGATTCACTGACGCCGATTGAAGAAACCCTGCAAACATTGGTGGATATCGTACGAAGCGGAAAGGCGTATTATGTCGGAATCTCCAAATATCCGGCCCACGAAGCAGATTTCGCCTATAAATATCTGCGTGACCGAGACGTGCGCTGTCTGGTCTATCAAGGACGCTACAGCATGTTCAATCGCGAACCGGCCACAGAGATTCTACCCCGTGCCAACGAAGCCGGATGCGGATTCGTCGCATTCTCCCCTTTGGCTCAAGGTTTATTAACAGATCGCTACCTGAATGGAATTCCAGAAAACTCCCGCATGGCACGTCCCGACGGTTATTTGCAGCAAGACCAGCTTACTCCGGAAATACACGCCCGTATCCGCGCATTGAACGAGCTCGCAAAACAACGTGGACAGACACTTGCCGAGATGGCGTTAGCTTGGGTGCTTCAAGACCAAAGGGTCACTTCGGTGATCATCGGAGCAAGTTCCGTCGCCCAACTCAAAGACAATCTTCGTGCTACCGAGAAACCGGAATTCAGCCCGGACGAACTCCAAACGATCGATACGATACTTAATTCCTGATATATGAAACGATTCATCACGCTCTTCCTATTTTCCATTCTTCTTTTTTCATGCGATGATGCATTCGAAAGCAACATCCCGTCCATGCGTGTGAGCGCCAATTTCAATACGTATACGACCGATCCCGAACTGGCAACACCCGGAGGTTACAAACGGATAACGAAGATCAATAACGAAGCTCCTTATATCGGTTTCGGCGGTCTTCTCGTTGTTCGCGGATTCATCGACAATGCCGTGTTCGCTTATGATCTGGCTTGCCCCGTAGAACGGAAACAAACCGTACGGCTTGAAATGAAAGATGATGTCAAGCTTTGCTGTCCCGAATGCGGTTCCGAATACGACGGAATCTTCTACGGCAACACACTTCCTTCATCCGGCAAGGCAAAAGAGCAGAAATTACAGATCCGCCGCTATGCGACAAGTTGCTCAGACAATATGATTTATGTCAGAAACTGAAAAATATTTTCAGTTTTATAGGCACTAAATTTGGAGAAAGTAACTTTTCATTCTATATTTGCACACGCAAACGCGAAAATAGCTCAGTTGGTAGAGCACAACCTTGCCAAGGTTGGGGTCGCGG
>CAMTOW010000019.1 GCA_947074245.1 uncultured Bacteroidales bacterium
CGAAAACGAAACCAAATCGCAATTCCGGAAAGAAGAGGAACCCGAGAGGGCAGCGAATAACAAAGGGAGCTGAAATGCACTATTTTACGACTACGAGACAGAGTAGAGTCGTCACGCAACATCGTTGCCGCCGTAACGAATTTATAACGTGCGGTAAGAGCAATCTGATCTGAAAAGGCCTTATGCGTATCCGCTCCCGGAATACACATACAAGCACGATACTCACATGCCGCCGCATAAAGCACACTATGGGGAGGGACCCAACGAGAACTCAGCGAGCCGGGTAGAATCCGATAACGATAAAGCAAGTCGGGAATCAGCGTGATGCTACGCACATAGCGACAGTATGTAAAGGTGAAGAGATGATCTTCGCAATAGCGGATCGTTTCATCGAAACCTATTTTATGTTGTTGAATCAATGATCGCTTGAATATCCGGTTCCAAAGAAAACCATAGCACCGCGCCTGCTCCTGAATGACAAGAGCATCGCATATCTTATCCGTATGAAGAAAGGGTGGAGAACAAGGAGTCACCGAATCGGAAGCCACGCGCTCGAATCCGAATACAACCAAATCGGTATCGGATCGGGTAAAAACCGTTTCCTGACACACCGACAAAAGACGGGGTGAGAGCGTATCGTCAGCATCCACAAACAGGATCCATTCGCCACAGGCCAGGGATAGGCCGAGATTGCGCGCCGCACTAACACCCCCATTGGGTCGACTAACGAGACGAAAACGAGCATCACCATCACAAAACGTCCGAGCAATACGACAAGAATCATCGGTACTCCCATCGTCGATCAGGATCACTTCGAAATCGGAAAAATATTGCGCTGCTACCGAAGCGAGCGTTTCGGCAAGCCATTCGGCAGCATTGTAAACAGGTATGATAACAGAAAAGAAGGGGTTTACGGAACTTTTCATGGCATTGTGATACGATTGAAAAAGAGAAGGCCGCAGTGAAGATATCATGATCATCTTTACTGCGGCTCAGCTATCATTATCAGAGCCGCAGAAGGATCTCAATGATCCGATCTTGATCGGCATGGGTTACGAGGGGACCGGAAGGGAGGCAAACGCCCTGCCGGAAAAGCGTTTCGCAAACATCGCCACCATAATACGGAGCATCGGCGAATACGGGTTGCAAGTGCATCGGCTTCCAAAGATGGCGCGCTTCGATGTTTTCCGCTTCGAGACGCCGGCAGATGTCGGCCGGAGTGATGCCACCCGCCAATTCGGGATTGACCCGGAGCGCGGTGAGCCAGAAGTTGGAGCGGAAGCGAGGGTCGGGTTCGCACTGGAAGGTGAATCCGGGGCGAACGCTCAAATTCGCCGCATAGTAGCGGTTGATGGCACGACGCGTCTGCACATACGCGTTGAGAACCGTCATCTGGCCGCGACCGATACCCGCACACACATTGCTAAGGCGGTAGTTGTAGCCAATCGAGGAATGCTGATACCAGGGCGCTTGATCGCGCGCCTGAGTAGCCAGAAAAAGAGTATGATCGCGCGCCGAACCATCGGGGCAAACCAAGGCTCCGCCTCCGGAGGTCGTAATGATCTTGTTGCCATTGAACGAAAGCGCGCCATAGCGACCCAACGTACCACACGGGCGACCATCGAACCGAGAACCGAGCGCTTCCGCCGCATCCTCAACAACCGGAATCCCATAACGGGAAGCTATCTCCAGAATGGCATCCATGCGAGCCGGCATACCATAAAGATGAACCGGGATGATCGCTGCCGGAAGAGAACCTTTGATACGAAGCCGATCAAGAATCGCCTCTTCGAGACGAAGGGGATCCATATTCCAAGATCCGGGTTCGGAATCGACGAACACGGGATCGGCACCTACGTAGCGAATGGGATTGGCAGACGCGGCAAACGTGAAGCTCTGACAGATCACTTCATCGCCCGAACCCACACCAAGCGCAAGCAACGCCAGATGGAGGGCCGCCGTACCCGAAGAGAGGGCCGCAACCCGAAAGGAAGGATTCTCGCCCGTGGCAAGATACTCTTCGAGATCGGATTCGAAGCCGTCGACGTTGGGTCCCAAAGGAGCGATCCAGTCGGTGGCAAACGCATCGTCGATAAATTCACGTTCGCGACCCGACATGCGGGCCAGCGAAAGATAGATACGCGGTTTCATATCATTCGTTGGTTTCAGCAGACCGCACGGAACGACGCAGGCGTAACAACCCATAGAGGAGAAGCGTGCCAAGCAGGAGCCAGAACGTATCGGCTACGGGCATGATGAATCCCGGATCGCCGGGATTGGGCCCGAAGTCGTCGCTCCTACCCGCATTGCTCTTCGGCGATCCGGAGAATATCGGATCGGCACCGAACATCGGCGAGGCGTCGTAGGTTTGTTTCGGAGTCAAATCTGATGTCATATAGGTGTGCAGTTAGGGAATTAGTTTGTAGGTTTCCGATGCCGACGCGGTATGGACCGTAACGATCAGGATACCGGCAGCAGGTACGGAAAGAGTGGCTTCCGCCGAAGGAGCCAGATCCGCCGAAGCGACCAAGTCGCCGGAAACGGTATATACGCGCAAGCGTGCCGCCTCTTCCGCTACGGAAACCGAGAGCAGAGAACCGGAGCGAGACAGATTGGCCCGCAGACCGGTTACGGGACGGGACAGGGAAGTATCGAGACGAGGACGAACCTGAAGCAGGAACCTATATTCGCCCGAAGCAGGCGCCTCAAAACGGATGGAATCGTTGGACGCAATCAGATCCGAGCTAACACCCGAAGGATCGATCAACGAAACGCGATACCGTTCACCCAACGTATTTTCCTCCAGCGACAACGCGTGGACGCCGGCACGAAGGGTCGTGAGACAAACGGGAATTGAAATTCCGTCATCGGGCAGCGGAACATTCTGAACCGCGCAAGGAGAGATTCCCTTGAGCGAATAGAAGTTGAACCCACTCCCGTTGAGCATCTTGCCCAAATCGTATCCCGCCTGATAGGAATCGCTTCCATCGGGATCAAACTCGATGGTGAACCGATCGGAACGAGCGCCGTCGGTCGCCGAAAGATGAATCGAAGGGATGGATGTATCCGAAACGTATAACGCAGGCGCATTCAGCACGGTAACACGAGAAGCACCATTGAAATAGAGCTCCCGATTGGTGGGAATCTGCAAGAAGATGGACTGAAAACTTCCGATCGTAGCTTCGCCGCGACGCACATAGCGATAACCATCGGCTTCGGCATCATCCACATACGCATAGCGAGGCATCTCACCGGCGTCTCCCAGTTCGCCATTCGGCGTTGAGAACCGAGAGTCTGATCCGAACGTACTTCCAATCAGATTCCAACCCCGGTCGTAATCACGGAGTTCGAGTTCGCGGGTATAATCGGCATCGGAACAGTGCGTAGAGGTCAGTGAAACCTTACGACTCAGATAATCGTATTTAATCGACCCGTTGACCAAACGAGGATACGGGCTATAATTGAAGATCTCTTCGGACTTTTCGGGAGCATAAAATACAACCGGTAGAACGGATGAGGCATTCGGATAAAGGGAACGCGCCACTTTTACGGTATATCCCTTAGAAGCCAACAATTTAGGACGCGAAGAACCTCCGCTCGCCATATTGACAAAACCAGAAATACCGCGCCCCCGTTGCACCTCATCGTAATAAAGGATGCGTACATTCTCATCGAGCACCGCATCGCGACCGCCGACACGAACACTATCGGTCGTGAACGGAAGCCCCACGAAACTCCAACGATCATAAGGGATACGGGATTCGGCACGAATGTCTTTAATAACGCGCAGACCCGGACGGAAAAGGATCTTCGATTGGTCGCCTTCCATTCCAACCTCATAATGAGAGTTCGAAACAAGGCCTCCCCACGAGGAGCCATCCCCAATAATACGTACCCGGTTGAATACAGCCAGGGTGCCAGGAGGCACGGTGAGTTCGCCTTCGGGCAGAATTTCCAAGTCGTACATTCCGTGAATGCTTTCGCGATAACGGGTCTTACCAGAGATCTGCACCGTCTTTGCCTGTGTAAAGATATCTACGGGAAAATAAGATTTATCGGAAAGAGAACCCGGATCGGGGTATTTGAGACGAGCCTGCACGGCTACTCGATAATAGTGAGTAGAGGGACGAAGACGTTCGCGCACGGTGATGGGAGTGCCGTCGATCAGTTCGGTACTGAAACCGTCGATGGTAACGTATTCGCTTTTCTTCATCTCTTCCAGCACCGATTCCCAAGAACCGGTCAGACGCCCCTGAGCAATCGAGAACTCGCCGGTCCAGTCATTCCCCAAGGTATATTCATAATAGATGCGGAATTCATAGGCAGGGTCGCCATTGCCGTCATGCTCCCATTTCACATAAAGCTCATTCTTCTCCTCATCGTATTCGACGTTGACATCGGTAGGCGCCGCTACATATTTCGCACCCGAAGCTCCATCACGAAGCTCCACATTACGCAACGACCACTCTTTTACAGCCGGAGAACGATCGGACGCAGCCAATCGGGAAGAGGAGTAAGAAGCACCCGTATAGCGGAAAGCAAGACGGACGCGGGAAGCGTTGGCCAAGGCCGCCGCATCGGCAATACGCGTAAAAGAGGATGCCGTGTAGAATCGATCTCCATCCGCATCGGTTTCGTATTCGCCAGAATTATTCAGGGACAGATCGGGAGAGCCTGATACGGGGATCCAACCGAGGGTATCGGCAGAGATCTCATCGCCCAATTTGTAGTAAATCGAGATGGCCGCACCCGGAAAACGACAGGCAGACTCGAAAGACACCCCCAGAGAACGATTTCGAAACTGCGTCAGATCAATCTCCGGAGAGATGAGCCAAGACACTTTCGGGTTGACGAAAGCCTGATCGTCGGTATCGGACCCGATGCCCCAACCGACACAAGCCGCTTCGTCGCCGAACGTCCAGCGGGCATTTTCTCGTAACGCACCCTCCGCCTGATAAGCGGAACCCACGACCACCCAACCTGCGTGATCGTCTTTGGTAAGCGTCCATGATTTTAACACATCTCCGTCTGTCGAAGAGAGTGCCCAAACCGGCACGGATGCGAAGAACATAAGCAGACCGGATATCCATCCGACTGTATTGGACTTATCGATTCGCTTCATCATCATGTATAAACTCTTTCTTAATTAATAGACTTTTGCTCGATCCAAATGTGAATTCAATGTGTTTATTTGGTAAAAATAGCATTTTTTTTAATATTAAAGCCATAAAATAGTTAAAGTGAATTTTCGGGAATCATTTTATTGTGATTTCCAACAAATTACTTCTTGAGAACAATTCTTTTTTAGTTAAAATCAATGATTCAGACGGGTTTTCAAGCGATTCAGCCGATCCCGTAAAAATTCTTTTTCCAACGAGGAAAGTCCGACCCATCCAACAACGAACAAGGTGATCAATACGCTGAGCCCCGAAAACGCCAGAAAACTCCAAAAGGAGTCAGTTATAAACAGCGTGCTCAGAAACGCTACAGCAGGCAGGGTAAGCAGCGTAACAGCCGAAACGCGGAGCAACACACCGGAAAGGAACGCCCCAACACTCAATACGCCCAAACGCCGTAAAATAAAGAGACGGGCAAACGTAGCCAAAACAGAAAAACCGATCATGACGTACATCGTAATCTGCGGATCGGCACCTCTTCGCAAAAGAAACCAAGATACAGGCAAATTCAGCAGCAGAATACCACCGACCAACGCCTGATAGAGACGGATGCGCCCCGTAGCCTGAGCCGCCGTCATGAGCGTGCCGGAAAGTGAGTTGACCAATGCATTGATGAGAATAAGCCGGGTAAACATTACGGTATAAGCGGGTACATCTTTGAGCCACCAAGTCAGCAGAAGATCGGTCCGGAACAGAACCGGAATCACCATAACCAGCAGAAGATAGTATGAAAGACGGCTTCCCACCAATATGAGCCGCTGCATGTAATCGGCTTCACCTCCCGAATGAGATTTAACGATCCGGGGATTGAGAGCCATCTGGAAATTCCCGACGAAGCCTGTGATCGCCGAGTTGACCTGCGTAGCGATCCCATTCGCCGCATTCAGCAAAGGGCCGAAAAATATATTGAGCAGAATATTGATTCCCTGGGTGAAGCCAACCGCAGCCATATTTCCAAAGAGATTCCATCCCGCATAGCCAATCAATTCGCGCGTCAGGGCGGGATCCCAAACACGAACGTAGCGTGATTCGGGGAAATGGCGACGACAATAGAATCCGTAGAAAATACGCACGATGAGGGCAATCAGAAAAATATAGAATCCGTAGAAGATAAGACGTGCCTCCATAAGAGCCAGAAGATAAGCAGCACCAAGCCTGGCACACACTTCGAACACTCCGACATAGGCAAACACATCCATCCGTTCGTGAGAAATGATGATGGCATTGTAAGGAACACTGACTACATTGAGCAAAAACGTCAGAATCGAGAACTGGAAGACCCAATTGGCCGCAAGCAACCGGTCGGCAGGGATAGTGAGTTGGGTATTGACGAACCATACGCCAATGGCTTCCGCCAGAATGAATCCGACACCGCCAATCAGGAAGTGGATGTTGAGCGTCGTTGAAAACAATTTTCGAAGACCTTCGAAATCGTCGCGCCCCAAAGCAAATGAAAAATAGCGCTGCGTAGCGGACGCCATGGCTCCATTGAGAAAAGAGAACATGACCACAACCCCGGCGACCACATTGTAGATCCCGAAATCGTCCGCACCCAGTTCGCGCAGAATCACGCGAGAGGTATAGAGCGATACGCACATGGTAAAGAGCGTACGCACGTACAATAACATGGTATTACGGGCAATCCGTTTATTCTTGGAAGAGTCTGTCATCTTGGCTGATTTGTATATATCTTCTACTTCTACTCCTATCTCCAAACGAAGGGATGCCTGGGAAATCTGAATTTTAGGGCGTAAAAGTAGTATAAATTTTAAAGAAGCGTTTATTTTCGTAATGAATTAAAAAAACACCCCATGGAAACCTACGTGGTGAATCTGCGACGAGACCGAGAGAAGCGGGAACGAATCACAGAACATCTCCAAGCGCAAAAAATCAACTTTCAACTCTTTGAAGCGACCGACGGGCGCGCACTCAGTGAGGCAGAACGGAAACAAACCGCCGATTATGACGCGTTTGAGGCCCGGTATAAGAACTATGCGACGCTACCGGCACTGGGATGTTCGCTGAGTCATCTGAGGCTCTATGAAACCATCGTAGAACAGGGTATTCCCTACGCACTGATCTTGGAAGACGACGCCTATCTGTGTGAAGAGTTCCGAAAAGCGGCACACCCATTGTTACCACTCCTGGAAGGAAGGGAACCTATGGCAATCCTGCTGACACCGGGATTCATCTACCGACCGGGAAGCGGAGCATCCTACGGAGCAGGAGAAGCGCAGCAATTGTATCCGGTCAGACGAGGACATATGACCTCGGGATACCTGATTAACCGAGCGGGGGCCCGTTTGCTCGCCGAACGATTGAAACCGGTTCGATATCTTGCCGATGATTGGGAAGAGTTCGTCCGGATGGGACTTCAGTTATACGGCATTGTGCCTCATCTGATCAGTTACCCGGATGAACCGGGAGAGATCGGACGATCTCAGATCATTCCTCGCCGAGGTGTGATCAAAAAAATCAAAAAACCTTTCTCAATTCTAAAGAGTCGGCTCACTTTCTTTTTGGAAACCACTCTGCGAGGTGAAAAACGAGCGCCGCGCCGATGGTGAAAAGCGGTCAAGAGAGACCGGAACTCCTCCCGAAATCCCCTTTTATCTGTTTTGAAGCATTCTGAAGCGCGCCCGCGTCCGGACGATCCGGGTGCGGGCGCGTCTCGTCCTGCCACCCTTTCCCGGAGATCGTGCGCAGAATGATGTCGATATCGGTAAAGAACGAGCGTGAGGCCATGTAATCGAGATTGACGCGAACCTTATCGGGAAAGATCACCTCGTCATTGAAGCGCACGGGGTCGTCACAAGCAGCCAAAAGCGACTCTTCGTCGCGGTAACGGAGGCTAGCCGGGCCCGTAATACCGGGTAAGACAGAAAGTATACGCCGCTGATCTCCTTTGAGGCGATCGGCATATCCGGGCACATCGGGACGAGGACCAACGAAGCTCATATCTCCGACAAGAACATTCCACAGTTCGGGCAACTCATCGATCTTGTACCGGCGCAAAACCGATCCGAGCGGCGTAATGCGACTCTCTCCCCGCACGGAAACGGACGAACCGCCGTGGCCAACGCTCATCGTCCGGAACTTATAGATGGTAAACAATCTGCCATGACGACCGACACGACTTTGCCGAAAGATAACCGGCCCCCCCGGCATAAGAAGCCGGATGAGCAGCGCACAACCCAGCAAAAGCGGAGCCAGGAGCAGCAAGCCGATCAACGCAAAGATGCGATCGAAAAGAATCTTACTCAAGTTCATACACAGAATCTATTTAAGGATTGAGCCTCCGGTGACGGAGGAGTTTGGAGAAATAATAACGGAGTTGCCCGAGGAACGCGCGGCGATCGCCCGGACAATAATCATCGAACGCATCGAAGCGAAAATCGGTGAGCGAACGGAGTTCGGCACGCGACAAGCCAGCCGAGCAGACACGCGTAACGAGGGTAATCATATCGCCCAGAATCCATTTGGTACGCACACCGGAGCGCACGACCGGAACGGGAACCGGCCCCTCGCCTATCGCCAACCGATAGTGAATCCAAGGAATATCGAAACCGGCACACATCGGAGTAGCCAAACCACCCGTATAGCGCGCATTCACCTCGATGAAAGCTGCGCGACGGGTAGCCGGATCGTAACGAAAATCGATTCCACAAACCCCGTAATAATCGACCTGATCGAGAAACCGACGCGCATAACCGACCAATTCGGGAAGATCAACCATCTCGCGTTGCGTAGTCGTCCCCCCTCCGTGCGTCTTGGTGACAAGCGCCCGATAGACGGAAGCGAAAAAGAAATCGCCCATACGGATACAGTCGACACTATAATCGGAACCCGGAACAAACTCCTGAAGCATACACTCCGAAGTATCGTAGGCAGCCCGGAGCCGGGCAAGCCGATCGGGGGAAGAAACGACGAATACCCCTTTTGCCGAATTGCCTACGCGGGTCTTGAAAACAAGCGGAAAGGAGTTTACGGGCAAGGAGGGATCGAACGAAGCGGGTACGGGTATATTCAAACTGCGAGCGATATCGGTCGCAACCGCCTTGTCGGAGAGATCTGTGAGCAACGTATGCGGCGAAAGCGGAATGACGAGACCGGCCGGAAACCGGGACGCATGGCGGCGAATGATGATACCCTCATCGTGGGTCGGCAAAAGAACACGCGGACGCACCCGGGATACAATCTCGAGCAGTGTCGTGATGAACTCCTCTTCGCGGGTGAAGGGATCGGGATAGGTAAAGCTACCGGCACACCAACGGGAACGGCTGCAGATGTTGACCGCAGAAACATCCGCCACACAGACGCGGAGCCCACGCGCGGAGAGACTCCGTAGGATGTTGTAGCCGACACGGTTCCAACAATAGGTGATAAGCACGTCGCAAGTATTCATATTATATTCTTCAAGATCGGATGAAATGAGACAGAACGAAACCGGTTCATAGCGAATCATAGAACCGGGATATGGCGGACCAAAGCTGTTCGCGATCGTATCGCGAAGCAATCATGGGACGCGCCTGAGACGCCAAGCGAGACCGTAAGGAGGAATCCTCATAGAGCAAGCGCATCGCCCGGAAAAGAGATTCCGCATCGCGGGGAGGAACAATGAGACCATTGCATCCATGCGTGACGATCTCGTTGCATCCGCTGACATCGGAAACGATTACCGGAACACCCAGGGCTCCCGCCTGCATCGGCGCGTTGGGAAATCCCTCGCGGTAGCTGGGAAGGAGCAGCACAGCCGATGCCGCCATAAAAGGGCGAACATCGGGGCAATATCCGGGGGCGACGATATCGGAACGGGCAGCGATCCGGGCAGCCGTATCCCGCGGAAGCGGATCGGCAGGATCGGCAGGGCCGACCAGCAAGAGACGCAATGAGCCGGGAAAAAGATCACTGAGACGAACGAACGCATCGATCAGTTCGACGACCCCTTTATCGGGTACCAGACGCCCTACGAAGGAGAAGGTGAACGCCGGAGAACGGAGACCGAACGAATCGATGAGCGCCTCCACATCCGAAGAGCGGTCGTACCACGCCAGATCGACCCCGTTGATATTCCCATTGTGAATGACACGGAGCGGTTTTCGGGTGATCTGTTCACGCAAAAGCGTGAGCCGGACCCCTTCGCCTTCGGGAACGACCCGCGTGGCGCACAGGCAGGTAAGGCGCTCCATCGCGATAAGCAAACGGCGGAAAAGACCCGACGCAGTCTCAAAACGTAACCCCGTCACCGTATAAACCCGCGCCGGGACACGGCAGAAGAAAGCCGCCAGCATGGCAAGCAGACTTCCTTTGGGAGTGTTGGCATGAACGATGTCGGGACGCTCGCGCCGGAATAAACGAATGAGGCGGAAAAGAGACGCCAAATCGTGAAGAGGCGCAATCGTGCGCCGCATGGGAACACAAACGGTACGCACCCCCTCGCGCTCCCGTACCTGACTGAGCACCTCGGGGCCATCGGCTACCGCCACCACCTCGAAACGGGCGGACAGGTAGCGAAGCTGACCGGGTAACAGCGAACGCAGACTGGCTGCGATCGTAGTGACACGGATCAGTTTACGACGGGATACGAAAGCGGGCATTGGCTCAGTCATAGAATTTATCTCTTTTGAATTGCAAATTTAAGTGAAAATATAAGAATCACCGGGTAGCGGAGGGAGTAATCGCCTTAAAAATCAGTTCCCAACGATCGAGAGCGCACTCCAGCGAAAAGCGACGACAGGAACGAAGCGCGTTAGCGGCGATACGAAGCCGCAACCGATCGTCGGAAAACAGGCGCTCCAGCAGAACGCACGCCTGATCGAGATCGGCATCGGGAAGAAGAAACCCATCGACACCGTCGGTAATGATCTCCCGAAAGACGGGAGAAGTATCGAACGCAATCGGTATCACGCCCTGCTGCATCGACTCGGTGAGCGTAAGCCCCCATCCTTCCGCCCGCGAGGCGGTGAAAGAGAGAGATGCCTCCCGATAATGAGGAAGCGGATCGCACCACCCCGTAAACGAAACATCGGGTAGAGAGCGATTCGCCACAAAACGCCGGTATGAAGCCACAGAAGGACCGTCGCCCACGATACGGAGCGACCAATCGGACCCGATGCCCGCCGAGCGAAGCCGTTGCCAACAACGCAAGATGAGAGAGATCCGCTTCTGACCTTCGTCAAGTCGGGAAACCACCAACAGGATCTTTTTCTTATCGGGAAGCGAGGCTTCGGAGAAAAAGGTATCGTAGCAAAGCGGATTGAATACGGAAAAAAGGCGACCATCCGTGTCGCCGGACCAGCGAGCCATACGCAGAAACGGAACCCGATGCGTATCGGAAAGAAGCACATAGGCATCGGAGCGATCGTAGGTGAACCGAAATCCCGCACGATGCCGAAGCGCATCGCGCTTATCGAACAGCGGCAACAGCGCCAGGCGCACCAAACGACGCAGACGACGAGCGGGAGGCAGCGAGAAGCTATCGGCCCATAGCGATAACGGAGACGCCGCCGGCATACGAGGGTCAAAATGCAGACAGGTGATGACACGTCCTCCGGAGGCGCGCCACCGGGGACCCGCCGCATCGAGGAACGCACGAAGCAACCCCGAGAGATACCCGATCTGACAAATGACAATCGAAACGGAGCGACGAAGAAGAAAATCGGGCAAATCGGTTACCGGATGGATTCCGTCGAGCAAAAACGTATCGGAACCGGAAGGAAGTACGAGCCATCCCTCCACCTGATGCCCCCGACTATGAAACCCTTCCGAGAGGCGAATCGAGATTCGTTCGGTCCCGCCCGAACCGGGACCGGGAGCGCGATCGTAAAGCCAAAGTATATTCATACGCAAATCATTCAGACGGGACAGTAATAGAAACACCCGTCAGCACCCTACGGAGAGCGCAGCCGGCACGAAACAGATACGGACGGGAAGCGAGCACCCGAAACAAGCGGGCACGCGCACCCAAGGCGGGTGGCACGGGATAAAGCCCGAGCGCACGATAGCGAGAAATCGCCGAAACCAAAAAAGAATCCGGGAAACCGTATCGATAAAGACTATATAGAAAGCCCGCTACGGAACGCCCGAGATGGAGCGTAAGCGGTCGATGAAACGGAGCATCGGCACAGGTATCCAGAAACGCTTTGAGGCGCGCATGAACCAGAGCACTATCGGCAGCCTGACGATAGCGATGAGCCGGATCGGGATTACTCTGGGTAGAGAGCGGATTGCCCACCTCGTAGCAATAACCCAGCG
The DNA here is from genome assembly GCA_947074245.1 of uncultured Bacteroidales bacterium. Taxonomy (GTDB): domain Bacteria; phylum Bacteroidota; class Bacteroidia; order Bacteroidales; family JAUNSR01; genus JAUNSR01. The sequence goes on from CAMTOW010000019.1 coordinate 12,432, forward strand.
CAGAAGCGGTATAAACCGAGGGAGACGACGCCAGGAAAAGCGCATTGAAAAGCCAGTCTTCGATGGTAGATATCCCCTCTTCGAAACGGAGTGCCCGTTCGGATAGAAACGCACGCCGGTAAAGCTTGTTCCATACGAAAAAGGAGCAGGCCGGATCGGCAAGCAGCGTAAGCGGATCGGACACGGCATCGGAGTAAAGAGTTTCGGAAAGAGGTACTCCCTGACACTCGCGGCACCAGGAAAAAGTGAGCAGATCGGGAAAACCGACGCGAACAAGCGTATCGGCAAAGCCCGAAAGAGAATCGGGAGCCAACCGATCATCGGCATCGACAAACCAAACATAGGAGCCTCGCGCCAACGACAGGGCCTGATTGCGCGCCGTCGCCGCCCCTCCGTTGGGCCGGGATACAAAGCGAACGCGAGGATCGGAAGCCGCCAGAGAGAGACACAGCGCCGCACTCCCATCGGAGCTGCCGTCGTCGATCAGAATCATTTCCCAATCCGTGAAAGATTGAGAAAGAACAGATTCGACCGTACGGGAAAGCGTAGTGACGGCATTGTAGACCGGTATGGCGAATGAAAAGAACGGAGTATCCGAATGCATCATAAGAGACGGGTATTTACAGTATCAGGAATGAACCGATGAGCACAATTCGGCATAAAGACGCCGATGAGCATCGACCGTATGCCGGATATCCCACCGAGAAGCGCGCTCGGCACAAGCCTCCGCTATCGCGGCGGCGCGCTCGG
>CAMTOW010000020.1 GCA_947074245.1 uncultured Bacteroidales bacterium
CATCTGTCGCCTACATCACCTTGACGGATCAAAGCATTACGGTACACGTTGATGACTCCTTAACCGACGATTTATTATTTGATGTCGAACAAGGGAAGTACCTCGAAGCGCCGCGTATTATTTTTAAACGATAGGATTAATGGAAAAAAACGAATATAACCTGGCGCCATTTGCCGATATAGTGGTCAAGTTGCTGCAAGGTCCTTTATACGACGAATCGAAGTCTTTATGGAATGATCTTCTGATTCATCAAAAACAAATCAATCAATATGTCGAACAGATCGGTCTGGAATTGATCGTCGAAAAAAACGACGGTTATGCGTTCTTGCGCCAGATAGACCTTGACGAATCCGGTCGTACGGTCGGATTGGTACGTCGACAGACTCTTACTTTCGAACAGACTCTTCTTTGCGTTCTCCTGCGCGAATGGTTGGATGAGTTTGAACAGGATTTTTCTTCCGGTCGCAACTACATCATTTCCCACAAGGAATTTCGGGATCGGATCGAAGTCTTCTTCAAAGATCAGTCCAATAAAGTGAAACTCCTGCGCGAACTCGATCGCTACATACGCGATATGGTCCGCTTCGGATTTCTCCGTCCGATCGGAAATGATACCGATTCTCCCGATTTGGTTCGTTACGAGATCCGCCGAATCATCAAATCACGCATTACGAGTGACAAACTCGAAGAGTTCAAAAACAAATTAAATGAATATGCAGAATAGTCTGTTTTCAACGGTTCCTGCCGAAGCGGGATACCGGTTGCAAACTGTTGAGATATACAATTGGGGTGTTTTCGATGGTGAGATCTACAAGATATCGCCCGAGGGGAATACCTCTCTCCTTACCGGTGCTAATGGTTCTGGTAAAACCTCCTTTGTTGATGCCATTCTTACTCTCTTGGTTCCCGAAAGACGAATGCGCTTCTACAATCTTTCCTCCGGATCGGTCGGCAAAAACGAACGTACCGAAGAGAGCTACGTGTTGGGTGAATTCGGCGATGCCGAAAGTGAGGAAAAAGGCAAAGAGACCTTGCGCCTTCGCCCCAATAAGGAGAAGACTTATTCAATCTTATTGGCTCGATTCAAAAGCGAAGAGCGTTTTCTTACTCTGGCTCAGGTTCGTTGGTTCTCAGCGGGCGAATTGCGTCGTGCCTATTTGGTTGGTCAGACTGCCCTTTCGATCGAAGAAGATTTCATCCCGTTCGATGCGAATGGTCAGTGGCGACGTAGGATCCGTACCAAACATCAAAAGCTTTGCAACCGCGAAGTGATTGAGTTCTTCGATGGCCCGGCTCTCTATGCTCAGGCGTTACGCCGTTACGTAGGGATGCGTTCCGAAAAAGCGCTGACATTGTTCAGCCAGACGGTCGGTTTGAAAGTATTGGGTAATCTCAACGAATTCATCCGCCAGAATATGCTCCAGGAGTCATCTATCGAAGAAGAATTTATCCACCTAAAAGATGGTTTCAGAAAACTGCTCGATGCGCATACGGAAATTGAAAAAGCCAAACAGCAATTAGACCTCTTAAAGCCGATTGTCGATAAACAAGCGGAATTAGGAGTCGTTTATACTTCCCTGAAGTCTCTCTCCGATTTGAAGGAGACTCTTCCTCCCTATTTCGCCCATCACAAGAAGCAGCTTCTTGAAGAGGAATTAAAATCTACGAAAAACAAGAATCGGGAGCTTGCCGAAAAATTGATCTCCTCCAAAAATGAGATTGACATCAAACGCGAACAGGAAAAGGAGATCGATGCCAACATTCGCAATGACGAAGTCGGTAAACAGATTCAAACGATGCAACAGCATATCCTGCACAAAGAGAATGAATTGAATGCTCGTCGTCAGCGATGTTCCAAATACAATTCGGCTGCTAAAAAACTTGATTTGAAAGAGAATCCGGGTGAAGATGAGTTCTTGGAATCGATCGAATCGGCTCATAATCGTGCGGCTGATATTATCGAGATGCTACCCGATATTGAGGTTAAATGGGCGGATGCGCGCAACGAACTCAAATCATTAAAAGCCGAATACGATGAGATCGGATCTAATCTGGAAACGTTACACAAGCAAACCAACAACATCACCGGTCGTGTCGCTGAGATTCGCCGTGAGATTGCAGTCCATTGCGGTGTCAATGAAGAAACGATTCCGTTTATCGGCGAACTGATTCAGATTCGTGACGACGAGAAGCATTGGGAATATGCCATTGAAAAAGTCTTGCATAATTTCGCCCTGCGTATCATTGTTCCGGACGAATACTATGACGAAGTCAATAAATACGTCAATGGAACCAATCTTCGCGGACGCATCGTCTATCATCGTTTCAATTCGAAAGATACGTTCATCAATGAGTTCATTCCCGATCTGGACGATAGTCTGTTCTCGAAACTCGAATTGAAAATCGATTCGCCCTACATCGATTGGCTCGAAAACAAACTGAAATCCGATTATGATTTCATTTGTACCGACGATATGGACTTCTTCCGTTCTTGCCGCCGTGCGCTTACGTCCGACGGATTGGTAAAGAATAATTCGCGTCATGAGAAAGATGACCGCGATAAAGGAGCGCGCGATCGGTTCGTTCTTGGATGGGACAACTCTTCCAAAAGAGATCATATCCGAATCGCTTTACACGAGAAACAATCGCTCATCAATAATCAGGAAGAGAAAATCCGTCTTCTCAAACAGAAACAGGAAACTCTCCACTACGAACGCGAAGCCATTACCGGCTTCCTGCAATACGATAAATTCGAAGAGATCGACTGGCCACAGGTCACAATCGAAATCGAGGATTTGAAAAAGCAGAAAGATGTTCTTGAAAAAGCCAACGATCGTGTCGAAGAACTGAGTCGTCAGCTTGCCGAACTGAAAGAGGAGATTCTTGCCAAAGAGAAATTAAGAGAAGAGTTAAGCACCGAAAAAGTGCGAGCTCAAGATTATACCGAAAAGATCAGCATGCAGTTCGAGTATCTGAAAACGATGCTTGATGCTTATCGCCATGTCGATCTGCGCTCTCGTTTCGAAGTGTTCCGCGAAGAGTTTTCAGAAATGCTTTCGGATATGACGGCGTCAAACATCGACAATGTCCGCCACAAAGTCGAGAGTATTCTCACCCAGCGGATCAACGACCAGAAAGAAAAGCATCATCTTCTGGGCAATCAGCTTCAGAATCTGATGCGCGATTTCCGCGAACCGGCCGATCAGATTCGCCATAAGTTTATCGACTGGACGAGCGATACGCACAAACTGCCTCTCGAAATCGAGTATGTACAGGAGTATGTCGATCTGTATGAACGGATCAACGGACAGGAGTTAGCCGATTATCGCGGCCGTTTCAAGAAATATCTCAATGAAGATATGATCAACCGGATGACCAACTTTACGGCGATTCTCGAACGTCAGGAAGAAGAGATCAACGACAACATGGAGGCGCTCAACCGTTCTCTCGAAAGAATTACGTTCCGCTCCAATCCTCCTACGTTCATTCAGTTGTATGCGGAGAAAGAAAATTCACGCGAAATCCGCGATTTCAGAACTCGTCTGAGCAACTGGAAGCCGGATATTTATACCTATGAGGAAACCGGCAACGACGAGATTCTCGAAGAGAGCTTCAACCACATCCGTTCTCTGATCGAAGACCTTTCCGACAATGAGATGTGGCGACAAAATGTCACGGACGTCCGCAACTGGTTTACGTTCAAAGCGAAAGAACATTTTTCCGAAAACGAAAATCAGATCTATAAGATCTATGAAAGTACCGGAAAACTGTCGGGCGGCGAGAAAGCTCAGCTTACCTATACCATCTTAGGTTCTGCCATCGCCTATCAGTTTGGGATCAGTCAAAGCGGACTCAATCCCAACTCGTTCCGGTTCATTTGCGTGGATGAGTCGTTCAGTAATCAGGACGAAGAAAAGTCGCGCTATCTTATGGAACTTTGCCAACAGCTCCATTTACAACTGTTGGTCGTAACGCCCGAGGATAAGATGAATATCGTCGAACCTTATATTTCGGCGGTCCATTTTGTAAAGCGTCTCAACAATCGCAACTCGGTTGTATTCGATATGCCGATTCGTCAGTTTGCTCTTCATCGCGAAGAGGCCGCCGCGTCAGAATAATATTAAAAAGCGGGTCGGGAAATGTTTATCATTTCCCGACCTGCTTTTTGTTTATATCCATGCCGTCACCCTTCGATAGTGATTCGTGATGCTCCGTTATTCTTTTTACTTACCTGAATTCGTGTCGGAATTCGTTCCGTCATCTCCCGGACATGCGTGATCACTCCGATCTTACGTCCTTGTGTCCGTAATGACTCCAAAGCATCCATAGCCGTTGCGAGTGTCTCTTGATCCAGACTTCCGAACCCTTCGTCGATAAACATGCTTTCGATATTCATCTGTTTAGATGATAATGCCGATAATCCCAATGCCAATGCCAGCGAAACCAAAAATGTTTCTCCGCCCGACAAGGAATAAACCGACCGTACCGCGTTAAACATATCCTTATCCGTAATCTGCAAAGACAAAGTATTCGGGATACGGGTCAGTTTATACCGTGGTGCGATATCCCGCATCTTGATATTGGCGTTCTGCAACAAAACATCCAATGTGAATTCCTGTGCGAAAGCCTTGAATTTATCCCCTTTGGCAGAACCCACTAGTTCATTCAGTTTACTCCAGTTCACATAATCCATACGGGCTTTCTCCGCTTCCGAAATCAATTCATTCAGCATCTTCTCATTATCCTGATGATGCATTTTTTTAGCTTTCAGTAAGGATAACTGATCGTTCAGATTGGTTTTCGTTTGAATCTTATCAAGTTTTTCCTGCATCAACACGTCTTTGTTCAGCGAAAGATCCGGCTGGTGATTCCGATGCTCAGCCACCCCCTTCTCCTGTGTCTCAAATACAGTCCTAGTCTGGAGCACCTCGCTTTCAATCCGTTTCGTTTCAGCTTCAATCTGCTGAAGATCAACGACCGAATAACTCAACAGGTTCTGCAATTCGGCCAAATCCATAGATTGAGTCGATCGTTGATTATACTGCTCCAACCAGGCGTCCACTGCTTGTTCCGATTGTGCGATCCGTTCTTTTCGTTGCGATTGTGCCCGTTCGATCTCTTCCGATGCGGCTTTCAATCCCGAAAACGCCTCGCTGATCTCTTGAAGCCGTTTTTTCAACGCTTCTATGTTATCTCCGGTTTCTTTCTTCCTCTTTTCGAATTCACCTTCTACCATACCGACTTCTCGCCCTTCAAATAAGAGCGAACGCTCTTTTCTTAGGTTCGCGACAGTCTGATCCGCCTGAGTCTTTTTCTCTCGAATCGCTTCTAGCTGTTCGCCGCTCGTTTTCAATACTGCCGCGTCTCCATCATGCTTTATGCCCAACTGCTTGAGTTGGTTTGTCAGCTCTTGATAAAGTTGCTGATTCCTCTCCCATTCCTCTACGTCTGTCTTCAGTCTGTCGATATAGGCTTGTTGTTGTTCTTTCCAAAGAGCCCACCAGTCCTCCGAATCAAAATAAGAATTCAGAACGTCTTTCCGTTGTCTGATCGATTCAAGCAATTCGTTTTTATGTTTTTCTCCTCTGCCGAATTCAGCTTTCATCAACTCTATCCGATTATCGGTTCCGTTTTTTTCCGAAACCAATGCATCGAGCGATTTTTTCTCAGCATCCAATTCTCGCTGAAGTTGCTCTTGCTCCTTCACAGATTGAGAATACTCCTGTTGCAATGTCGTCAATCGGTTGTTCTCTTTCCGAAGGGCTTCGATTCTTTGCTCAATCTCTCCGCTGCGGTTCTCCTCTGCTGTATCATAAAACCATTCCGCTTCCGGAAGTTTTGATAAATCATCTTCCTGTTTTTGAATATCGGTTCTTATAGCTTCGTTCTGCAAATTCAGATCATCGCGAAATATAATATATTCCCGAGTCGAAGCTTCACATTTTTGAAATGCCTTACTCCATTCCTCTTTCTGATTTTTTAGTCGGAAAAGCTCTCCGGACAATTCGTTCATCATCGAATGAAATTGCGAATTGACCGCTGCCGTATAAGGATGTTCTGTGCTCCCGCAAACCGGACACTCTTCATCGGCATGCAACATCGAACGTAGTTCCTCTACGCTTTGACTGATCTTTATTCTCAGATCTTCCTCTATCTTTTCTGTCTGTCCGATCTTAATCGTCAAATCATCCAACTCTTTCGCCAATCCGATGCGTTCATTTTGATTCTTCTCCTCAGCTTGTGACCTCAAAACCAATCGATCTTCATTTTCCTTTATCCGTTTTTTCAATGGATAAAGGGTATTCCAGATCATTCCGAGTCGATTCAACAAGGCTGCCTTACTTTCGCATTCACCTTTCTGTCGATTGATCTCTTCGATAGGCAACGAACCTAATTTTTGAGCTATTCCGTTCCGCTTTTCCTCTTTGGCTGCATAAAGAGTTCTTTTCGTTTCTATAGAGTGATTCTGAGTTTTCCCCACCGCGTCCAAGCGCGCCAGTTCTCCGGTTATATCAGTCAGTTCTTTACATACGCTTACATGCTCATTGCGATATCTCTGTAAATCGGCCAACGTCAGGAAAATAGCCTCCTTTTTCAAGGATAAGACTTCTCGATTACGATTTTTCTCCAACCAAGCTCCCGTCTGAGTCAATTCCTTTTGCGTATGTTCGATATGATGCTTGGTCGTTTCAAATTCTTTATTTTTCCGATCATATTCTTGCTGACTCGTCTCAAGCTGCGCGTTGATCTCTTTTTGCGATTGATTATCTCTCTCGATTTGAAAATCCAACATTCGGGCAGCGCTAGCCTGTTTCCTGAAGTCTGGTTCTTCCTGTAGGATAGCATTCCACTTTTTCCCATCTTCAAGCAGAGTTGTTTCCACCTCGGTTTTTGCTTTCAAATTATCCGCTTTCCTTTGGGTGTGATCTGCGATTTGTTTCTGCGCGTTCTCTACCTCTCGTCGCAAATCTACGATCTCTTTATAATCCGATTCGATCGCTCTCAGCTCGTTTCTACGATCAAGCAACGCTCGCTTGGGTTGGTTATCTCGCTGCTTTTGTAAAGCCACTTCTGATTCTTGACGGGCATTTTGTAAATGATTAATCAGCTAGGCTTCCGTATCGAACCATTCGATCTGGCGATTCGTCTGCTCGATTTCTCGATCCAGTTTCATCATGGCGTCGGCATCTTTCTTCAATTCTTCTTCCAATGCGTCCAGTTCTTCGGTCGTCAGCAACTTATAATCGTTCATCTTGCTCCGGATCTGCTCTAAGCGTTTTTCCGATGCGGATGCGAGTTCAAAGACCTTGGCTGATATCTGCGAATAGATTGCCGTTCCGGTCAGTTTTTCCAACAAGTTGGCGCGTTGCTTATCATCCGTTTTCAAAAAAGCCGAAAACTCCCCTTGAGCGAGCAATACCGATCGTGAAAACTGCTCATAGGTCAGTCCCACCAATTGCTCGATTCGAGCCTGAAGTTCGGTTGCTCGTCCCGGCTCTGGTGTATTTTTAGTCAGATTCTCCAGCGTCAGCTTCGGTGTCTGTATGGCTCCGTCTATTCTCCCGTGCGCTCGTTTGATCTGTAAACTGGCGCGATACGTCTCTCCCGTTACGGCAAGAAAATCCACTTCGGCATAACCGCTGGCGCTTCCTTTTCGCAAAAGTGTTTTACTGTTATTATCCGGAATAGGCTGATTGGCGTAATCTTCGATATACTTTCCCTTGGCGGCTTTCAGTCGGGGCGTATCATTGTATAGTGCAAGACACAACACGTCGAGGATGGTCGATTTACCCGACCCCGTCGAACCGGTTATGGCGAATATTCCATTCGATTTCAACGGCTCCGTTGTAAAATCAATCTCAAATTCATCTTCGAGCGATGCGATGTTCTTTCCGCGTATGGCTAATATTTTCATTTCGATTCCCTTTCTTCTTCCAATGATTCACAAGCTTTTCGAAAAAGTCCTTCTATCTCTTCCGGTATCTCTCCTTCATATTTTTTCGCGTAAGCTTTGCGAAACATATCCATCGGTGTGATTTTCTCAATCTCTTCAATCGTAATCGGCAATTCTTGTTCTGAGTTTTCCCGATTCGGATAATGAATCTCACATCGGGCAAATCGTACGTTCTTCTCTCTTAACCGATCCAGAATCTCATTCCGCACCAATGGGTTGGGAGCCTCCAACAATACGTTCACCTCCAGATAAGGTGCATTTCCACACTCCGTTTCCTTTTCAGGCAAACATGCGATTTGACCGATGATGGCTTCCATATTCAGAGGCTTGTCCGGTGTCCCGATACGAATCAGATCCACCGTACGCGGAACGAATAGATCCTCAATCCGTGTTTCCTCATCGATCTCGATCAGCAAAACACGATGCTTGTAATTGATTTCTGAAAACGACATCGGAATAGGGCTTCCCGAATATCGGATATGCTCTTTCCCGCCTACTCGCTGCGCCTTATGGATATGCCCCAATGCCGTGTATCGGATCCCCTCTTCAAACGTGTCGGGACTCACCACTTCCAAGCCGCCGCGAATACTCTTTTCCGAATCCGACAATTCAGCCTGACTCGTATGCAGGTGCCCCATGGCAATAACCGGCCTCCCACCTGTATTCAACTCCTGGGCGCGTTTATACAGTTCTTGATAAAACATCTTCACCCCGGCGGTATAACTGCCATCCTCTTTACAAACCGGATAATCTCCGGCCCTCAGGTATGGAACGGCCAGACAGTACGCGGTAGTTTCTCCCGATCCGTCCCGCACCGGATAAATCAACGAATCATAATCGATCCGTTGCGATTCATCCTTACGGACGATTCCAGCAACATGAATGCGCAGATAACGCATGATCCCCGACGGTGCCTCCAAACGCGATGCGCTGTCATGGTTCCCGGCGATGATTACGATCTGCAGATGGGGATTTTCGGTAGTGACTTCCGCCAGGAAACGATAATACATCTCCTGCGCTTCGGCGGATGGATTGGCTACGTCAAATACGTCCCCAGCGATCAGAAGCAAGTTGATTCCCTCCGCAGTGATTGTCCGCTTCAGCCATTCCAAAAATGCCCGATGCTCATCGGTTCGGTCATATTCATAAAATCGTTGTCCCAGATGCCAGTCGGCTGTATGTATGATTTTCATTGATTGAATGCTTGAGAAAAATTTGTCTATTACAAATATACGACCATCCTTTCACTCTCCCTTCCTTACCGATACAGATAAAAAATATCTGATCCTTTTTTTTAAACGTTCTTTTCGGCTCTCTCGATCACCTCTTCTCGTGAATATCTCATTCCGATCAATTTCAAATCCACTTTTCCACGCTTTACAATCTCCCATTTCTTATATTTGCAAAAACAATATCTCTTTTCTATGATTCTTCTTCCGGAAATATATAATATGATCTGTAAGAAATCCAGCTTGGATTTTGAATCTTCGCGCGATTACGAAACCCTTCTTTTCTTAATCAAAGATCAAACGGGACGCTCCTTGGGGCTTAATACGATCAAACGTCTGTTCTGTGTTCTATCCGAAAAAGTCAACCCCTCACCCAACACCGTCAACGTTGTCGCACTATACTTGGGTTTCGATTCATGGAGCCTGCTCCTCGAGTCCCTGCATGAGGATCTGCCCGACGAAGACGCGATCTTTCCCGAAACGTTAGCCTCGGGTACTCATGTCATTTTAAGATATAAACCCGATCGAACACTCGAACTGGAAATTCTTCCCAACAAACGCTGTCGCGTTATCAACGTCAACAAAGGGTCGCTTCGTAAAGACGACATCTTGCATATCGATCGGTTCCAACTCGACCATCCGCTCGATTCCGATTCGCTTGTACGGGATGGCAAACCGCTCGGTCCTTACCTGAGTGCTCTCGATGGCGGCATTTCTCAAATCGAGATCATCCCGCATCGTCCTCATCCGGCGCTCTTATAAGTAAGATCCGACCCGGCGTCTCTCCAATCCGTCAATTATTATTTTATAGAATTCAATCGCAAAAAAGTCAGGCAGAAAATCACCCGTTTTTCTGCCTGACTTTTTAAATTTTCCTGCCTGATGTTTTTCTTTTTCCTGCCTGGGTTTTTCCGATTTCCTGCCTAAGCTTTTTTATCCCCTTTATTTCGGAGTAAAATGCGAGATGGGATGCCGTTTTTTATTCGACATCCCACCCGATTCTTTATTTGTTTTTCAATTCGTTTTTTAAATCTTGAAGCTCCTCTTTCATCTGTCCTTCACGTGCGGGCGTCATGATCACAGGCTGTTTTTTCATCAATTTCTCATAATATTGATACAAACTCTGATATTGAACTTCCTGCTTATTGGCATTTTTCAAAAACGTTTCCCCGATATTTTTCGACGGATATAAAGAAGTTTCCTTTGTCGATAAGATTTTCGCCGGTAGCGATAGGCTCTTCAATCTCGGCCGTGTAAGCCTGAAATGCACATCGTGCGGATGTCCGTACACATTAAATCCCAGCGGAATCAGCAAAGGCCATTTCTCAAGCGAAAAATGATAGAAAAACGATTCGTCCATATGCTGTACGCCGCTTGCCAAGATCCGATAACGGCCCAAATCCACTTCAAACGGATATACGCTCAGAATACTGTCTTTGACTTCAAGTTCAACCGATATCGAATCCAATCGAATATCTTTTTTCCTTCCGAACAATAACCAACCTACGAATTTAGGCAATACCTTATCCTTTTCAACCGATAAGTTCGCCCCGTGAATCCTTGCTACGCTGTAAATGCTGGGGATCTCGATATACATTGTCGAATCCAATACGGCTGAAGCGTTTACCTCGCATGCCAGATTTCCTTCGAGGGTGGTAAGCATCGGCACCAAATGTGGCAAGTCCGGAATCATCGACAAGACGTCATGTACGTCAAGATCCTTCACCCGTAAAGTTACGTCGGTCGATGCTTCCTCTTGGGTAGGTGTCTTATAGCTGGCGCTTACCTGAATATCTCCGATTCCCGAATAAAAATTCAAGTCATTGATGTTCAAACTTCGGTCTGCAACCAGAAATGTACCCGTAGCTTTTTCAAGTTCTACCGACTCATAGCGCACATCGTTCGCGTTCAGACTCACCTTCGCATTGATATTTTTCGGAATAACGGGCATTTTCTCCGTAGTACGCTTCTTCTTGTCTTTCGGAGGTATGAAATTCGGCGGAAAAATTCTTTTTACAAGCGAATCCACGCTTTCTCCTTGCCGTTTCTGGCTATAAAGTGCTCCCCGTGCGATAGCTGGCACGAGCTGACTCATATCCATCGAATCCGAACGGATAGTTAAGTCGGCTGATAAAACTTGATCTTTCAATATATAATTGGTCCAATTCGTAACCACTCCGTTTAGTTTCAGATCCGAACTTCCGCTTTGTAAATTGATCTCATGCAGGAAGATATTCTCCGGCGTAAACGAAATTTGCAGATTATCCAGCTGATTGTCCAGCGGAAGATATGGAGACAGATATCGTGTCGGCCCGATCAGAAGACCGCCTTTGAAATTCCAGTCATGGAGGATCTTTTTGAATGCTGTTTCTTTATCGGTTTCTGAATGCGTATCCTTCATTCTCTCAACATCGAGATCCACTCCGAAATCTGTACAGATGATAGCTGTCGAATCGGCCACTGCCAGCAGGTTTTCTGCCAAAAGTTGCATACCTAGTTGTGCGTTCTTACTCGTATCAGCCAAATTGCGGGCATAATAAGTTACGTCCAGTCGCCGCAAGTCAAACGAGTCTTGCCCGTTCAAGGCTCCTTGAAGTTGATTAATCCGAAAACTACCATCAAAGGCAAACTCCTTGCTACGTTGGGTCATGATCGGAATCACGGTTGTCAAACCAATCGAATCGCAGTTCACGTCAAGCAGATGCCCCGATGCGGCGTCAGCCTGCACGATCGACACCTTCAATGCCAACGAATCCGGTATATGAGGAGGTGCTTCGGGTGGCATATAGATCGGAACGAAATCGATTCGGATCCGATTCGCGTCCACATGCAAGGATGGGTCTGCTAGTTGTGCCGATGGCGATTCAATATCGATATATCCTTTTGCATAAAGATTTCTGGTATTGAACTGCTTCAGATCCTTCAATGGCAACCGCACGTTCATGTCCACTTGAGCCACACCCGATAGATAAGGAAGTCGCATTTTCGGAACGATATTCTTCAACTCTGCCAATGGTATTTTAGAATTCACCCGTAAGCCGAAGTTCGGGTTGCTTTCTAAATTCAGAATATTGCCCGACAGATGGGTGCGCGTTCGCATATAACTGAACGACAGATTGTTCAGATGCAGATCGGTCTGTTTTTTAGATTGACTCAGATAATCGCCGCTGATTGAAACCGACAGGTCCTTGAATGGTGCCAGGTTTTTATAGACAAAACTACCCGAAGGAATCCTGCAAGTATATTTTATATCCGGAAACACTTTGCCTTCGGGCCAGAGCGATCCGTCGAGTTGAGCCTGAAGCACAACCGGAAAATCAAGTGAGATACCGTTCATTCGCTGTCGGATGGATTGTGGAATCATCGTCAGCGCTTGATTGAGATTCGGAGTATGAAAGATCAGATCCAAATTGCTGTTCATCGCCTTGCGATAAGGCTCTTTTCGAAGCGTTCCGTTCAGCATGACGAAATTATCATTCAACTCAACGAAAAAATGATTGAAAAGCAAGAACTTGAAATCAATTCCGGCAGATATCCCGCCATGTACTCTGAAATCGTCTCCATTAAAGATCGTATGCCCTTTAAATTGCAACGTATCCCGATGCGAGAATATTCCGATACGATAATTACTGATGGCTTGTTCACTGTTTTTCTGAATAAAGATCGAATCGGTACGTGAAGACACATACATGGGCGTGCGTTGGATATACATATCAAACGATAAATTCTGAGATCGGAAGAGCGTCGTGTAGGGAACGAGTGTTAAGATTAGTGTAGATCTCGG
>CAMTOW010000021.1 GCA_947074245.1 uncultured Bacteroidales bacterium
TGAAAATTCCAGACATTGAACGTAAATTGCGTCATTTCTCGCTTATGAGTAATTACCAAAAGCAATGGATTCAATACGATTGTCGGAGATTTACGCCATATATCGACCGAATCTCCCGAAAGAGTCTGCTCCTTTTTCTCTGCTTCCACCAATAATGACGAATAATATTTCGAATCAGTAGTTAATCGACCGATAACGCGATCATAAATCTTCATATACTGATTCAGATGTGCTCCATACCAGATCATCGAACTGTCAAAAGCGGCTTTGGATATATCGTTTTTTTTGAATACTCCGTTAATGACTGTCTGCTTCTCTTGTGGAGATCGGAACTTCCCGGGATATTGATCCATCACACTCTCTGCCATGTGCATATCCACAAGGACGTCTTCCATCTTCTTACCGTCAAGAATGCCATCGGGCCGTCTTTCACAGCCTGTAATTACGACGATACCAAACAGAAGTAATGCTATTGATAGATTCTTCATGTATTATTCAACTTTATCGTTGGTGGTTGATGTATCTGTATCTTGTGGATTTTTTTCTCCGCTGAAATGATTACGATAAAATATCAGGAACAAAGCGAATCCAACCGTTACTGCCGAATCGGCGATATTGAAAATCGGTCGGAAAAACAGAAACTCCTCCCCTCCGATTACCGGCAACCATTCCGGCCATGTGAAGTTGAATAATGGGAAATATAGCATATCGACAACTTTACCATAGAAAAATGGTGCATATCCTCCTCCGGGAGGAAACATGGTCGCGATCTTTCCGTAGCTATCCGTAAATATGCGCCCGTAAAATACCGAATCGATGATATTCCCCAATGCTCCGGCGATAATCAACGAGAAGCACAAGATATAACCCGTTTTGAAATTACGTTTGACACAACGGCATAGATAATAGATAAAACCGCCTACGATCAGGATTCTTGAAAGAGTCAGAAGAAGCTTGCTTCCAAGTTCGATACCGTAAGCCATCCCGTTATTCTCGGTAAAATAGATATAAAACCAGGGCGTTATTTCAAAATTCTGATACATCGTCATGTGGGTCTTTACCCATATTTTCGATCCTTGATCTAATATCAGAACCAAAAGAATGACAAGAAATGCGAGTTGTCCTTTAGATAATTTCAATTTGCTCATAGAATATGATAAAATAATAATTCGGCGTTTTTATAATTGCGCGCTATGCAAATTTATAAAAACGCCGAATTTATATAAGTTTTTTAAGCTAGAATTTACTTCCGTCCCTGTTGTTTCGCATCAATACACAATGTAGCGTGAGGCACGGCCTTAAGACGCTCTTTCGGGATTAGTTTTCCCGTTTCACGACACACTCCGTAAGTTTTATTTTCGATACGTACCAACGCTGCCCGCAAATGCTGAATAAATTTCATCTGACGTTGCGCCAACTGTCCGGCTTCTTCCTTTGTCAAAGTGGTTGCACCCTCTTCGAGTACTTTGAATGTAGGAGCCGTGTCAGATATGTCATTCCCGTCTGTATTCATAACAGTTGCTTTTAAAAGCTCATAGTCTTTATAAGCTTTATCTAGTTTTGTCGTGATGATTACTTTAAATTCTTCAAGCTCAGCATCAGAATATCGTGTTTTTTCTGTCATCGTAATTAAGATTTTAATTAATGTAAATAGAAACAAAAGCAATCATTATTTGTTCGTCGGATATTTATTTAAATAATTATCGATCACTTTCAAGCGCGAATTTATAAAATTCCTTTGTGTTTACAAATTTTGACAATACAAATTGACAATTTATTTGTATCAAAAAACAAAAAGCGGAATCGGAGATCAAAAACCTCCGTTCCGCTTTAAGTATTTATGCTTTTTTAATTTCAGCGTATAGATTGAATCCGTCAAACTCCATTTCATGAGCACCGTCTGCGACTGCTCCCATTTCGATTGAATTTGCCAGAACTTGCGATGCGATATAGTTCTTATATTCCGCAATTGCTTCATCCGTATCTGCATGAGAAGAAATCTTCACATCGATCTTATCCGTAATTTCAAATCCGCTTGATTTACGGATATTCTGAATACGATTGATCAATTCACGAGCGATACCTTCCTTACGAAGTTCTTCGGTAACGGTCACATCCAATGCTACCGTCAGACGCCCTTCGTTTGCCACCAGCCATCCAGGGATATCCTCAGAGATGATCTCTACGTCGGATGTCAGAACCTCTGCCGGAGTTCCTGCTACGTCAAGCATATATCGTCCCTCTTTTTCAAATTGGGCAATAGCTTCCTGTGGCAGTTCGCTCAGCAACGCTGCGATCTGCTTCATGATCTTGCCATAACGTGGCCCGAGCTTTTTAAAGTCCGGTTTGATACGTTTCACAAGAATTCCGGCAGCGTTATCCACGAATTTCATATCCTTCACATTCACTTCGTTCAGGATAAGATCTTTCACAGCCTCGATATCTGTTTTTTGCTGTTCGTCCAACACCGGCACCATCAATACGCTCAATGGCTGACGTACTTTGATATTCACTTTACGTCTCAAAGCCAATACCATCGACGTGATATCTTGAGCAATCTGCATTCTTCTCTCCAGAGATTCATCAATTAACGATGGATCTGAAACCGGGAATTTAGCCAGATGAACCGATTCTTCAGCTCCGCGACCACTTACCGCGATAAGATCCGAATACAACGTATCGGCATAGAATGGCGCGATTGGTGCCATCAGCTTAGCAACGGTTTCAAGACATGTATACAGAGTCTGGTAAGCCGAAAGTTTGTCTTTCGTCATATCTCCACCCCAGAAGCGTTTACGATTCAGGCGAACATACCAGTTAGACAGATTATCATTTACAAAATCCGAAATTGCACGGCCGGCTTTTGTCGGTTCATAGCTATTCAGATTCTCATCGACTTCTTTAATCAGCGTATTCAATACCGAAATGATCCAACGATCAATTTCCGGACGCTCATTCATCGGAATCTCCGCTTCCTTGAATTCGAATCCGTCTACATTTGCGTATAGCGCGAAAAACGAATAGGTATTGTAAAGTGTTCCGAAATACTTACGTCTCACCTCTTCGATCCCTTCCGTATCGAATTTCAGGTTATCCCATGGAGATGCGTTCGTAATCATATACCAACGCAATGGATCGGAACCGAATTTCTCAATCGTCTCGAATGGATCTACCGCATTTCCAAGACGCTTAGACATCTTATTTCCGTTCTTATCCAATACAAGTCCGTTAGAAATTACGGCTTTATAGGATACCGAATCAAACACCATGGTTGCAATGGCATGCAGTGTAAAGAACCATCCGCGAGTCTGATCCACTCCTTCGGCGATGAAATCTGCCGGATACACCTCTTTGTTATCGAATATCTCTTTGTTTTCAAACGGATAATGCAACTGAGCATAAGGCATCGCGCCCGAATCAAACCATACGTCGATCAGATCCAATTCTCGTTTCATCGGTTTTCCGGATGCTGATACCAAAATGATATCATCTACATACGGGCGATGCAAATCGATACGATCATAGTTCTCTCCGGTCATGACTCCCGGCTGGAACGATGCGAATGGATTGACAGCCATCACGCCTGCTTCAACAGCTTTCTCGATCTCTTGATAAAGCTCCTCTACCGAACCGATGCAGATCTCTTCTGCGCCGTCTTCTGTTCTCCAGATCGGAAGCGGAGTTCCCCAATAACGCGAACGAGATAGATTCCAGTCCTGAAGATTTTCCAACCATTTGCCGAAACGACCTGTTCCTGTCGATGCCGGTTTCCAGTTGATTGTATCGTTCAATTCGATCATGCGCTCTCTGCAAGCTGTGGTTTTGATAAACCAGCTATCCAATGGATAATACAATACAGGCTTGTCCGTTCTCCAACAGTGTGGATAACTATGCACATGTTTCTCGATCTTAAATGCCTGATCGTTCTGTTTTAGCATCACGGCGATATCGACATCCAATGTTGCGTCATCTTCTGTCAAAGAATCGTCGAATGCGTTTTTAACATAACGTCCTGCAAATTCCGAGTAAGCAGACTCGTTTACACAATTCGCAACGAATTCCGCGTCAAGATCCTCCATACGATAGAAACGTCCCGACATATCGACCATCGGTCTGCGGTTTCCGTCTTTATCTAGCATCATAAGCGGTGCGATTCCCGAACTTTTAGCAACACGGTCGTCATCAGCACCAAACGTAGGTGCGATATGAACGATACCCGTACCGTCTTCGGTTGTCACGAAATCTCCCGTGATCACTTTAAAAGCATTTTCTCCCGGATTTACCCAAGGGATCAACTGCTCATACTCCATCCCGGCTAGATCCGCACCCTTGTATTCGCAAATCACCTCGAATGGGATTAATTTATCACCCGCTTTATAATCGCTCAATGCAAGTTCTTGTGCTTTCGGATTAAACAAAGAAAGCAACAATGGTTTGGCTAGGATTACGGTAATTGGCGACGATGTATAGGGATTAAAACTGCGTACTGCTACGTAATCGATCGAAGGACCAACGCACAATGCCGTATTTGAAGGCAATGTCCATGGTGTTGTCGTCCATGCTAGGAAGTAAGCTTCCCCGTGCTGCGACAATTCTTCGTTCGGATTCTTAATCTTGAATTGAGCCACCATAGTTGTATCCTTCACGTCTCGGTAACAACCCGGTTGATTCAACTCATGAGTCGACAAGCCTGTTCCGGCTGCCGGCGAATAAGGCTGAATGGTATATCCTTTATATAAAAGATCTTTCTCATACATCTGTTTCAACAACCACCATAGCGTTTCGATATAACGGTTATCGTATGTGATATATGGATTCTCAAGATCTACCCAATATCCCATTTTATGAGTCAGGTCGGTCCATTCCTTTGTATATTTCATCACGTCTTTCCGACATGCTGCATTATATTCTGCTACGGTTATGGTTTTCCCGATCGCTTCTTTGGTAATACCCAATGCTTTTTCCACACCGAGTTCTACAGGCAAACCGTGCGTATCCCATCCCGCTTTTCGCTTCACATGATATCCTTTCATCGTTTTGTAACGACAGAAAATATCTTTTATCGAGCGAGCCATAACATGGTGAATTCCCGGCATCCCGTTTGCAGAAGGAGGACCTTCATAAAACACGAATGAAGGGCAACCCTCACGCTCGGTCATGCTCTTTTGAAACATCTCTTTTTCATCCCAATCTTTCAACACTTTCTTATTCACTTCAGAAAGGTTCAAACCGGAATATTCAGCAAATTTCTTACTCATATTATTTTTTTCTATATATTCTCTTAAAAAATTGTCCGAAGATACGAATATTTCTTTTTCATTCAGTGACCCCCGACGACGAATTATAATAAAACAGGATTTTATAAGAATGAATCGTAATTAAACTTCTTTAAATCGCAGTGATTCAACTTTTAATAATCGATTTTGCAGCTTTTCTACTTCGGTACGACGGATCCGCAGCGTCATCTCGCAATCCATATCGAAATATTGGGAGATGATCGTAGCGCTTTCTTCCTTGATCACTCGCATCACTTGATTCATATAAGGATATTCAAACACGATATCCATATCGTCTTCAACCAAACATTCGATGATTCGATTGTTCCTAATCGCCTCTGCTGCGGCTTCGCGATAAGCGACGATCAAACCGCTCGTGCCTAATTTCACGCCACCGAAATAACGGATCACGACGATCAGAATATTCGTCAGTTCATTGGAATTGATCTGTCCTAATATTGGCTTTCCCGCTGTACCGGATGGTTCTCCGTTATCATTCGACCGAAATTCGGTACGCTCCGATCCGATCATATAAGCCCAACAGACATGGCGCGCGTCATAATATTCTTTGGAATATGCTTCGATATACTCCTTGGCTTCGCTGACTGTATTTACAGGAATCGCATACGAGATGAACTTACTCATTTTCTCCTTATACAATCCTTCCGAAAGGTCCGATATGGTCTTATAAACATCTTCCTGCATAATGATACCGATTTCATTTTTGACAAAAATAGGAAAAATATAAAAACAAAGCAGACCCGGAGCGTACTCCGGGTCTGCAATATCTGGTATTTAATCAAATAATCAGAACCATCTCACATAGGCCAAATCCTGACGATGTGGCAAATCCGGATTCTTAGGGAACATACGGAACGAGTATTTAAACATTCCTGCGTTCATCAACGTATAATCCAGTTCATAATAAGTAATAGATCCTTCTGTTTTTACCACTTTCATTTCCTGAACGTTAAACAGATCGGTTCTACCCTCCTTCATGCTCGATACGACAAACTCGATACCGATACAGTTCGGCAACGTTTTACGATCGATTTCAACATGAATCTTATACACTTCGCCTACCTGTGGGTTCAACTGAAGTCCTTCCGGTATATCCACTTTTACGATGTCTATATCATTCCATTTTGCAGCGACTTCTTCTTTCCATGCCGCAAGTTCTTTGGCTTTCTCGAAATTGTCTGCCATCAGAAGTTTTGAACGCAAACCTTCCTTCGTATAGAATCGATCGTAATAATCGTTCAACATTCGTTTCATGGTAAATCTCGGAGCGATTTTTGCCAATGAATGTTTGATATACTGAATCCATTCCGGAGAATATCCTTTGCTGTTCTTCGCGAAATACAATGGAATGATCTGGTTTTCAAGAATCGAATAGATTGTCTCTGCGTCCAACTGATCCTGATGCGCTTGATCCTGATAAGTCCGTTTATCGGTAAGAGCCCAACCGGCACCTTCCACATAACCTTCATACCACCATCCGTCAAGCACCGAGAAGTTCAACACACCGTTCATTTCCGCTTTCTCTCCCGATGTACCCGAAGCTTCCAATGGGCGTGTTGGTGTATTCAACCATACGTCAACACCCGAAATCAAACGTTTAGCCACCTGCATATCATAGTTTTCTACGAAGATGATTTTACCCTGGAATTCCGGTTGTCTCGAAATTTCCACGATGCGACGGATCAATTCCTGACCTCCTCCGTCTGCAGGATGGGCTTTTCCTGAGAAAATAAACTGAACCGGATAGGCCGGGTTATTCACGATCTTAGCCAATCTGTCTAGATCGGTGAAAAGCAGATGCGCGCGTTTATAGGTTGCGAATCGACGTGCGAAACCGATAAGCAAAGCGTTCGGGTTCACTTTATCGATAGTCTTAAGGATTTTAGATGGATCTTCCTGTTTCTGACTCATCTTATCTTTAATCTCTTCGCGGATATAATTCACGAGTTTGTTTTTCAACGTACGGCGGATTTCCCAGATCTGTTCGTCTTCCACATCATAAATCACGCTCCACATCTTTTCATTATCCTGACGTGACACGAAATCTTCGCCGAAGATTTTAGCGTAATACTGCTTCCATTCCGATGCTGCCCAGGTTGGCATATGCACACCGTTGGTAACATATCCTACATGCAATTCGTCCGCTGCATAACCTTTCCAGATTGGCTGGAACATATGCTGCGATACTTTTCCGTGCAGCCAGCTCACGCCGTTCACCTCTTGACAAGTATTACATGCGAATACGCTCATCGAGAATTTCTCATGTGTCTCCGGATTTTCACGTCCCAAATTCATCAAATCCTGCCAGCTGATACCCAGTTTTTCAGGGAACTGTCCCATGTATTTTCCGAAAAGAGACTCGTCAAAACTATCATGTCCTGCCGGTACCGGAGTGTGTACGGTATACAACGAAGAAGATCGTACGATCTCAAGAGCCTGCTGGAAAGTCAGCTTGTCTTTTTGTATGTAATCGGCCAATCGTTGAGCATTGATCAATGCCGCGTGCCCTTCGTTACAATGATAGATATCTTTCTTGATACCAAGTTTATTCAGCAACAATATACCCCCGATTCCCAACAGGTATTCCTGTTTCATACGGTTTTCCCAATCCCCGCCATAAAGCTGGAAGGTGATCGAACGGTCATATTCGCTGTTCATCTCGTTATCCGTATCCATCAGATACAATGGCACACGTCCTACGTTTACGCACCATACGTTCGAATATACGATCCGGTCATGGAAAGGAACCTCCAATACCATCGGACGTCCGTCTTCATCCATCACCTGTTTCAACGGCAGATGATTAAAATTCTGCGCTTCGTAATTTGCTTCTTGTGCTCCGTCGATTGACAGGGTCTGTGTAAAGTATCCGTATCGATATAAAAAGCCTACTGCAGACATTCTCACGTTCGAGTCACTTGCCTCTTTCAGGTAATCACCTGCAAGCACACCCAAACCTCCCGAATAAATCTTCAGGCAGTTAGCCAAACCGTATTCCATAGAAAAATAGGCGATCGAAGGGCGTTCCATATTGGGTTGCTCCTCCATATAGGCGCGAAAGTCCTGACAAACTTTCTCAACCTTGCGCATCATCATCTTATCATTTACGATCTCTTCCATGCGCTCATAGCTGATCATCTCCAGCAACAAGACTGGATTACCGCCACTTTGCTTCCATTTGATCGGATCGATATCTGAAAACAAATCGGTCGCTTCAGAATTCCATACCCACCATAAGTTGCGAGACAAATCCTCCAGACATGCTAGTTCTGCCGGAAGCTTCGATTTCACAGTGATATCTCTCCAAAATGGAGCATTTGAGTTACTTACCTGTACTTTCATATTTTGTTAATTTTCAGTCGTATACTTATTTGCTTATTCTTTTATTTTTTGCAGCGATCGCATCCTCATAGGCTTGTTCATAATGAGCGATGAAATGGCTCCATTGAGCTTTTCTTGATAATTTCTCAGCCGAATGTTCGGCTTTTCGCATCGTCTCCTTACTCATCGTAACCAGATCAACAATCGTTTCGGCGATCTCTTGCGAAACGGTATCATAGTTCGAATCGGTTCGTCCGATCACTCTTACTCCGTCTTCGATATGAGCGCCATATCCCTCAGATTCACACCATTTGCCGAATCCCGACAAATCGGTCGTAATCGTAGGCACCCCAAAAGCTACGCTTTCGAGCGGAGTATACCCCCATGGCTCATAATAAGAAGGAAATACGGTAGCATCCAAACCGATTAGGATATTATAATAGGTGAGATTTAAAATACCATCCTTACCGGTCAAATAGGAAGGAATAAAGATCACTTTCACCGAATCTCCCGGATTGTTTTTAAAATGCAATTCGTTCAATCGGTTCATGACGGCGTCTTCATGATAATTATGAAGCGTATGTGTAATCAATGGATCCGGTAGCGGATGAGCGGTATAAACAGCCTTTTGCATCTGATTATACAGATCATATCGTGGCGATTCAACCCAACCCGGCACCAAGACGAATGCGATGATCTCACGCGACAGGTTTTTCTGACGCAGTTCGTTCAGAGAGTCCAGATAAACGTCGATCCCCTTGTTTCGATACTCATATCGTCCCGCAGTAGCTATAAGCAATGCGTCGGGCGATGGCGTATAACCGATCAGTCGCTCAGCGACCGTCATCAACAAGGCGCGCGCCTGAATCCGTTTCTGATGATATTTATCACCTTGCGGGACGAAGTTCGGCTCAAAACCGTTCGGAGTCACCAGTGGGTTACGTTCCAATAGTTGTGAACATTCGCGTGCCGTAATCTCACTCACGGTAGTAAAACTGTCAGCGGCATGCGCGGCATGCTTTTCTACCGAATGTTTCGAAACCATATTCAGCTCTTGAGCCATTTGGTCACCGTTATAGCCCGATAGATAATCATATAATGGCTTATTGTTTCCGGCGATGGAGCGTCCGATGCAAGTAGCATGAGTGGTAAATACCGTCGATAATTCCGGCAACACCTTCTGCAAATACAGAAGTCCCATTGATGTGGTCCATTCGTTAAACTGCACGACGATCTCATTATCCTTCGTGGCAAAGAAACGATAAAGACTTTCTGTCACCAATGCCGAAGCGTATGCAAACATCGAGGCTTCATCATAATCACCGTAGGCATGAAGCGAATCAACACCGTACCAATCCCACATTTTAGCGTACAACGCGTCGCGCTGCACGTAATACTGTTCGAAGTCTACAAGAATTACGATCGGTTTACCGGGTATGTTCCATCTCCCGGTTCTGACCTGCAACCCCTCCTCTTTCGCTTTTTTATGCCACATTTGGAGAATATCTTCCGATTCTGTGAAATAAGGATTCTCTTTCCCTTTCCAGATATCCGGCCCGATAAAAACCAAATGATCTCCATAGATCGTATGTAGGGTTTTTGCTTTTGTCGATAATACGGTATAGATTCCTCCTACCAGATTACAGACTTCCCAACTGATCTCTATCAGATAATCAGGTCTTTTCAAATCAACTTTCATATTTAAAATCCTCTTGACCCACTCTATCCTTAAAAAGATGATAGTCAAAACTTTATTCAGGAATCAACCCTCTTTTTCAGATGAGACGACGCCATTAATTAACATTTGCTTCCGCGCAAATTTAAAATAATAATATTAAAATAAAAGAATTATCGTTCTTTTTACAGCAGATTCTTACCGCACACCATTGCAGAAAGCGCAAATAGCTTATGCGTGAATAATTTACACGAAACGACAATTCTTTTCTTTATAACCTGAAGGAATTTAAGATCACCCGACGATTAGGCATCTCGTTCGATCTCTTTCACTTTCTGGTCATATTCCTCTTGGGTTATGTCGCCCGTATCCAGACGTTGTTTCAGATTACGCAATGCCTCACTTTCCGTTTTGTCCCAAGCGGTTTTATCGCGTTGGTTGGGCGCGCTGTTCCGTTTGATATAGCGTATCAGAAAAAACACTACGACTCCGAATACGATAAATAAAATCAATCCCATATCAGTTGTATTAAATGATTAGCTATTTCATTCCCTTTTGCCCTGAAATGGCAAAAGGATATTTGGTAAAATAACAAGACTCATTCCCTGAATGTTCAACCGCCTGATATCGTGTATTCTTACATTTTTTTCATATATTTGTCTTAGAAAGCTCAATGATTCGCTTTCATAAACTCATAAATTATAATGTCATGGCATCTATCAGATCTTTAAAAAAACAGATTTCTGTTATCGCTGACAACTTAGCTACAATCGCATTGCTGTCTAAAGCCGAATTAAATGAAACAGACATTGAAAAAGTCAATGCCGTATTGGGTGAAATCTATAATTTCGAAGACGAATTCCGTACTCGCGCTCAACATTACAACGGAAAAGAAAACCCAAAGGTGATCAAGAAATACTTCAGCCAGCTTTACAACGATATTGAAAAGCAGGCCAATGCGATTATCGCTCAGATCAAAACTCTTAATGATTGATCTCTTTCTACCCTGAAAGAATCAAGACATACGTATATAAGCCCTGGATTCTTCCGACGATAATGCCGGCCGTCCTGGGCTTAATTTTTTATTTATCTATATTTTTGAAGACTTCGAAATGAAAAAGCAGATTTGCAAATTTATCCTGAACCTGTTTGGCTGGAAAGCTGTCGTTACCGTTCCTAAATTCGACAAATCCGTAATCTGTGTGGCTCCCCACACGAGCAATTGGGATTTCATCATTGGCAAACTGGCATATACCTCTGCCGGACTGACCGCTCATTTCATGATCAAAAAAGAATGGTTCGTATTCCCCTTCAACCTCGTATTTAAATCGATGGGCGGAATCCCGGTTTCACGCAATCGCCATACGCGACTCGTCGATCAGGTCGTTAAAGTCATGAAGGAATCGAAGGTTTTCAATATCGCCATCACGCCCGAAGGAACTCGCCAACGTACCGAAAACTGGAAAAAAGGATTCTACTACATTGCTCTTGAGGCTGGTGTTCCGATTCAGTTAGCGTATATGGACTATAGCCGTCGCGTAGTCGGGATCGAAAAGGTTTTCTATCCGACCGGAAATGAAGAAGCTGATCTGAAAGAGATCGTATCATATTATAAAGATGTAAAGGCGAAACACCCCGATCAGTTCGCTCTGCATAAATTCAAATGATTATGGACAACTCACTTACCGTTTGCTTGGTTCAGACCGATATCGCGTGGGAAAACCCGCAGGCCAATCTGGATCGGATCGAAAACGTGATCCGCGACATGACTGCCGAAACAGACCTGATCATCCTGCCCGAAATGTTTTCGACCGGATTTTCAATGAACTCTCGTTCATTGGCTCAGCCGGCCGATGGCCCTACCGTTTCTGCTCTGCAAGCATGGGCGCGTGAGTACGATACGGCGTTTGCCGGAAGTTTTATCGCCGTAGATAATGGGAAATACTTCAATCGGGGTTTCTTCATAACTCCCGATGATTGCTTCTTCTACGACAAAAGACATCTTTTCAGAATGAGCCCCGAACCGGATTTTTTCGATTCGGGAAACAAACAGCTGATCGTCGCCTACAAAGGCTGGAACATTTCCCTGCAGATTTGCTACGATTTGCGATTCCCGGTATGGACTCGCAACGTTGATAATGCATACGATCTGCAAATTTTCGTGGCTAGCTGGCCGAAAGTGCGCCGCAATGCTTGGGATACGTTACTCCGGGCCCGTGCTATTGAGAATTCTGCGTTCGTCGCCGGTGTCAACCGCGTAGGCACAGATCCCAACGGAATCATCTACGACGGCGGATCTGTAATGATCGATATGAAAGGACAAACCATCGCCCAAACCGAAGATGGGAAAGAGATGCTCATCAGAACGACCCTTCTCAAGTCCGATCTGGATCGATTCCGCCAGCGCTTTCCATCATGGATGGATGCCGATCGGTTTACGATCGAAAACAGCTGATACCGATCTTCCAAAAGAATAAGATCGGAAGAGCACACGTCTGAACTCCAGTCACTCCGGAGAATTACGTATGCCG
>CAMTOW010000022.1 GCA_947074245.1 uncultured Bacteroidales bacterium
GATTGTATTTCTGGTCTTTCTTTTCTTGTAAGAAATTCTTCCGCCATTCTACTGCCGAAGCTTCCGTTTGCGGATTGATCGGTGGAGCACCGACCATCGGTTTCCTGGGATATGCCGTATTGGCCCCGATCTTCGGGAATAATGCTACAACCGGTTTGGTGGTGGCGATCGTAGCGATTGTCGTAAACGCCATCGCTATTCCGATCTGTTTGTGCATTATGGATCCCGAACAACATCAGGATCCTGCTATAGACCCGAAAGCCGTTGGTGCCGTAAAGAAGAAACACGAGCATAAAGTTGCGCACGCATTGTGGAACGCATTGAAAGAGCCCGTAGTATGGTCTCCAATCTTAGCGGTTATTATCGTGTTGTGCGGAATCAAGTTCCCGGTAAAAGCAGAACCTACACTGGATCTGATCGGTAAAGCCAATGCGGGCGTTGCCGTATTTGCAGCCGGACTGACACTTGCCGGCTCGAAGATCGTATTCAATTTCGAGGTGATCTATAATTCGATCATCAAACTGTTCATTATGCCGGCATTGTTCCTGTTGTTGGGTAAATTGTTCGGAATGGAGAGTCTGAAACTTCAGATGTTGGTATTGGCCGGTGCGCTTCCTCCGGTATTTTCGGGTGTGATCATCGGTAGCCGTTTCAATATCTATGTAAGAACCGGAACATCCTCCTTGGCATTCAGTACGTTGCTGTTTGCGGCCTCAGCTCCGTTTTGGATCTGGTTGGCCCGTCTGGTCGCCTGACACTTCTTGCAAATAAGAATTTAATTAGAGTTTTATGAATTCTAAGAAAATAATAATGGATGGTTGCACAGCCACCACGCATATCGCATATGCGTTGTCGGATGTTGCAACCATCTATCCTATTTCTCCGGCGTCGGATATGGGAGAACTGGCGGACAAATGGTCGGCCGAAGGGCGTCGAAACATGATGGGACAATCGATGGTTGTCAAAGAAATGGAGTCGGAACTCGGCGCTGCCGGTGCGCTTCACGGTTCTCTTGCAGGCGGTGCCATGTCCACGACGTTTACCGCCTCCCAGGGTTTGATGCTGATGATCCCCAATATGTATAAAATGGCCGGTGAATTGTTGCCGGCGGTATTCCATGTGACTACCCGGTCATTGGCCGCTCAGGCATTATCGATCTTTGGAGATCACCAAGATGTGATGGCTTGCCGACATACCGGATTTGCTTTTCTGGCATCGTCGTCGGTTCAGGAATGTATGGACTTGGCGCTGATCGCTCATTTATCGGCTATGGACGGTTCGTTACCTTTCTGTCATTTCTTCGACGGGATGCGCACGTCCAGTCAGCTCGACAGTATCTATCCGATCGAGTATGAGGATATATTCAAGTTTGTCGATTACGACAAGATAAACCAATACCGTCAGCTTGCCATGAACTCCGAACATCCCGATATGCGCGGGACTGCGCAGGATCCGGATGTTTATTTCCAAAATAAGGAGGCTGCCAATCGTTATTACGATGCTTTGCCCGAAATCGTACAAGCCAATATGGACAAAGTCGGCCGATTGACCGGGCGTCCGTATCGTCTTTTTGATTATGCCGGAGCTCCCGATGCAACTCTTCTCATAATATCGATGGGCTCAAGTTGCGATGTCATCGAAGAAGTCGTGAGCTGTATGTATAGAAAAGGCGAAAAGGTCGGCCTGATCAAGGTTCGCTTATTCAGACCATTCTCCAACAAGCATCTTCTCGATGCCATTCCTCCTTCGGTAGAGCGGATCTGCGTTTTAGACCGAACCAAAGAACCCGGATCAAACGGCGAACCGTTGTTGCAGGACGTATGTACCGCTTTGTATGATTCCGAACGAAAAATACGGGTTATTGGCGGACGATATGGTTTGAGTTCGAAAGACTTTACGCCCAGTATGGTGAAAGCGATCTTCGATAATCTTCGTTCGGATTCGCCCAAAGCCCGGTTCACGATCGGTATAAAGGACGATGTTACCCATTTGTCGTTACCGGTCGGTCAGTTGATCGAAACGACACCGCCCGGAACGATCCAATGTAAATTCTTCGGTATCGGATCGGATGGAACGGTTGGTGCCAACAAACAGGCCGCCAATATCATCGGCGATAATACCGATCTTTATGTGCAAGCTTATTTCTCGTATGATTCGAAAAAGTCGGAAGGATATACGATATCCGATTTGCGTTTCGGATCGCAACCGATCCGGTCGGCCTATCTGATCACGCACGCCGATTACATCGCGTGTCATAAGGATAGTTATGTTCATAAATTTGACGTATTGGATGGAATCCGACCCAATGGCGTGTTTGTTTTGAATACTCCCTGGACGCTTGAACAGATGGAGAAAGAACTTCCGACGGCAATGAAAAATACCATTGCAAGAAATAAACTCAAGTTTTATGCCATCGACGCATCCCGTATCGCCGATGAATTCGGGTTGGGTGTGCGGATCAACATGATTATGCAGACCGTATTTTTTAAGCTTTCGGGCGTGATGGACATTCCGACGGCTCTGACACTTTTGAAAGAAGATATAAAGAATATTTACGAGAAAGAGGGCGATGATGTAGTTGTTAAGAATATCAATGCGGTAGACAATACGATTCAATATCTGAAAGAAATCGACTATCCTTCTTCCTGGGTGGATTCGACTCAAGAAGAACCGACCGCCGACGATAAAGAGGAGTTGCCGCATTTTATAAAAGAAGTTGCTCGTCCGATTCTTGCTTTGAAAGGCAATGGGCTGCCTGTTTCTAAATTTTCGCCCAACGGAATCGTTCCTTCCGGGACCACGAAATATGAAAAACGAGGCGTTGCCATTGATATCCCGATTTGGACTTCGGGCATCTGTATTCAATGCACACAATGCTCAATGGTTTGTCCGCACGCGGCGATTCGTCCGTATCTGGCTACTTCGGGTGAGCTTGCCGACGCGCCCGCTTCATTTGAGGTGATACCTGCCGAAGGGGGAGATGCGTTCAAGGATCTTAGTTACCGGATACAGGTTTATCCCGAGGATTGTCTGGGATGCGGTTCGTGCGTAAACGTTTGTCCCGTTCAGGCGCTGACTTTGGAATCATACGAAGAGCAACACGAAGTTCAGAAAACAAATCTGGCTTTTGCCGAAGCGAACATCTCGATTAAAGACGGTCTTCTGCCGCGTACTACGATCAAAGGGACTCAGCTTCAACAACCGCTGCTGGAATTTTCGGGTGCTTGCGCCGGATGTGGAGAAACACCATATGTAAAACTGCTGACTCAACTATTTGGCGAACGATTGATTATAGCCAATGCCACCGGATGCAGTTCTATTTGGGGAGCGAGCATGCCGAGCATGCCGTATGCCAAGAATAAGAACGGACATGGGCCGGCATGGGGAAACTCTTTGTTTGAGGATGCTGCCGAATACGGATACGGGATTTCTTTGGCATTGCAACAACGCCGAAGCAAATTATACGACCTGATTTCTGCGGCAATGAATGATAAAACCGATTCGCCCGAACTGCTATCTACCCTGAAATCCTGGTGGGACGTCAAAGAAGATCCCGAACAATCGTACCGGAACGGACAGCACCTGATCGCCTTGCTCAAGCAGGATGCTTCACACCCCGTCAATAAAGAATTGCTTGAATATTCCGATTTGTTGGGCAAGAAGACCGTTTGGGTAGTCGGGGGCGACGGTTGGGCTTACGACATCGGCTTCGGTGGTTTGGATCATGTGCTGGCATCGGGCGAAAACATCAATCTTCTGGTACTCGATACGGAGTGTTATTCGAATACCGGAGGTCAGACATCCAAAGCAACACCGTTGGGTGCAGTCGCTAAATTCTCTTCTTCCGGCAAACGAACCAACCGGAAAGATCTGGGACGAATGATGATGGTTTACGGAAATGTTTATGTGGCGTCGGTGGCATTAGGAGCCAACAAACAACAGGTGATAGACGCGATGCTGGAAGCGGAGGCTTATGACGGGCCGTCGATCGTTATCGCTTATAGCCCGTGTATCAACTGGGGTATTCGAAAAGGGATGGGGAC
Source organism: uncultured Bacteroidales bacterium (assembly GCA_947074245.1). Lineage (GTDB taxonomy): Bacteria > Bacteroidota > Bacteroidia > Bacteroidales > JAUNSR01 > JAUNSR01. Next base: position 4,044 of record CAMTOW010000022.1, read on the forward strand.
GAGCATTGCCGAAGAAGCACACGCCGTGGCATGTGGTTACTGGCCGCTTTATCGGTACAACCCCGCTTTAACCGCGAAAAGCCAAGACCCTTTGACGGTAGATTGTCAAAAACCGGACGGAACCATGTTTGCTTATCTCAATGGAGAGGATCGTTATGCCGATCTTCGGCAGGCGGATCCGACCATTGCCGATAAACTTCAAACCGAATTACAAACCTGTTGCGACCGGTTGTATGAAAAATTAATAAACGGAGATCAGATTTAAATGAAAAGCCTGTCGGATAACGAATTGTCCGACAGACTTTTTTATAGGAATAATTTGGATTTTCCTTATGGGATATTTTCAATCCGGCTATTGATTTAAAATGATCCGTTGCGTGGAGTTATCCGGTTTACACGGCTCCAAATGATTATTTACACGCCGTCTAATGATCATTTACACGGCTTTAAATGGGCATTAGAATGCCATGAAACGGAATCAATTCAAGCGGATAATTTAAAAAAAGCACAATCGAAAAAGAAAAAATCAGTTATAAACCGTTTTTATTTTTTTGGCCGATGGAATCCGGAGAAATGCTTTTGAATCCGTTACGGAATCAAGAGCGAGCTGTCTCCATAGCTCAGGAAGCGGAAATCATTGTCGAGCGCATAATCGTAGATCGACTTCCAGTTTCCTTTCACAAAAGCCGATACCAACAATAATAGCGTGCTTTGCGGCTGATGGAAATTGGTTACGATCGCATCTACGATACGGAAGGTATAGCCCGGCGCGATCATGATCTGCGTGGAGGTAACCAGCTTGTCCGAACCGATACGATCCAGATAAGAGAGTATGTTTTGCAGCGCCTGCTTCACCGGAAGCGTATATTCTTTGGCATAAGGTTGCCATTGCGTTACCTTGAGTTCTTCCGACGAGAGGTTGGGATTCTCCGCCAGCTTTTCGCCGATGTAATACAGGCTTTCGAGCGTGCGCACGGAGGTCGTCCCCACTGCGATCAGCTTACCCTCGTTGGCGATGATCCGTTCGATCAACTCTCTGTTTACACTGATGAATTCGGTGTGCATCGGGTGGTCGGCGATCTTTTCGCTTTTTACCGGCTGAAACGTGCCGGCGCCAACGTGAAGCGTGAGTTCCTCGCAATCGATATTCTTTGCGCGAAGCTGTTCCAATACCTCGGGCGTGAAATGCAATCCGGCGGTAGGAGCGGCAACCGATCCTTTAATTTTTGAATAAACGGTCTGGTAGGTTTCCTTGTCTTTCTCTTCCGTATGGCGGTTGAGGTAGGGAGGAATGGGCAGCTCGCCGATCGATTCGAGGATATCGGCAAATGTAGCGTCCGCGTTATCCCACGAGAAGCTGACCAGATGAGAGTTGCCGATCGTTTCGATGCGTTCGGCCTCAAGGGTGAACGAGCGGTCGCGTACGCAAATCTCTTTCGACAGTTTTCCCTCTTTCCATTTCTTCAGGTTCCCGATCATGCACAACCAGGTGCATCGTTCGGTCGATTGAAAAGAAAGCACATAGTCGTTGGGCGAAACCGGTTCGAGACAAAAGATTTCGATCTTCGCTCCGGTGGATTTCTGAAAATGCAATCGCGCCTGAATCACTTTGGTATTGTTGAAAACGATCATGCTGTTTTCGGGAAGATAATCGCCGAGCGATGAGAATCGGTTTTCTTCGATCGTTCCGCTTTTGTAGATCAGCAGTTTGGATTGATCCCGCTTTTCGAGCGGAAATTTGGCAATTCGTTCATCCGGAAGAGGATAATTGTATTCTTCTATCCGTATATCTTGAGTTTTTATCATAATTCGGTCGAAATTTTGTGCAAAAATAAGGAACTTTGCATAGATATGTTTTCTACCTATCTTTCAATTTTATATAAATCACAGCAAAGAAGAATAAACTATGTTGAAAATCGGAGATAAAGTGCGATTCCTGAATGCCGTTGGCGGAGGGATCGTGCGCAAATTCATAAATAAAGAGGTGGTATCGGTCGAAGAGGAAGATGGTTTTGAAACCCCGGTGCTGATCAAAGAGTGTGTCGTTATCGCCAATGCGGGCGAAGTGACGGCGCAACGTCAGGCCCAATCGGGCCCTCAGGTTCATTTCGAACCCGATAAACCGGTGCAGGTAAGAGAGGTGAAGGGGGGCGATCAGCTGAACGTGGTGCTGGCTTTCCTTCCGGAAAACGATCGCAGCCTGCAAAATACCAATTTCGATTGTTACTTGGTGAACGACAGCAACTACTGGTTGTTCTTCACCTACATGAGCAAAGAGGGCGCTAACTGGAAAACTCGTTTCGCCGGGATGGCCGAACCGAATATGAAGCTGCATCTGGAAGAGTTCGGAAAAGAACAGTTGAATGAGCTTGAGCGCGTATGCGTGCAACTGACGGCATTCAAGCGCGATAAGGATTTCGAACGGAAAGATCCGGTTTCGGTCGAAGTGCGTATCGATACGGTGAAGTTCTATAAACTACACAGTTTCCGCGTCAACGATTATTTCGATGAGGCGGCTCTGGTCTATCCGATCGTTAAAAACGATGCTGCACAGAAACAGCTTGAGGTATCTTCGGGCGATCTGGAAAAGGCTCTGCGCGAAAAAGAATCCGACAGCAAACCCGTGGCGAAGAGTACAGCCCAACTGCACAAAATTAAAAACGGAATCGTAGAGATCGATCTGCATATCGACGAATTGCTCGACAATACGGCGGGTATGTCTAATACGGATATGCTCCAGTATCAGTTGGACGCGTTTCGTAAGACGCTGGATCAATTCAAATCGTTGAAAGGTCAGCGTATCGTATTCATCCACGGAAAAGGCGACGGCGTATTGAGAAACGCCTTGCTGAAAGAGTTAAGCTCGAAATACCGGAATTACGGAGTGCAAGACGCTTCGTTCCGCGAATACGGATTCGGAGCGACCATGGTGACGATTCGTTGATCGGAAGAGGATCTCTTTTTCGGATCAGTCAACAAACATCAAATCCGACATAATGCCGTCTGAAATGAAAATCCCGTCGGGAGATAGTTTCAGGCGGTTTTCTTGTTTGATAAGCATCCCCCGGTTTAAATACGGAGTGGCTTGTTTCATGCAATAATCGAACAGTCGCGATCCGAAGCGTTCTTTCAGATCCGTTAGGGAGATTCCCCACATCGTGCGCAGAGAAGTCAGGATAAAATCGTTGTATTGCTCGTCGTCGGTTAACACTTCTGTGATCGGTTTCGCCTCTTTATTGATGTATTTGTTCAGATCGGGCAGGTTGGAACTCCGCGTTTTTAAGTTAAACGAATGAGCGCCGGGCCCGAGTCCGATGTATTTTTCCCCTTTCCAATACGACGAATTATGTTTGGAGAAATACCCTTCTTTCCCAAAATTAGAGATCTCATAATGAATGAATCCGCCATCTACAAGTTTGCGAATCAGCATCCGAAACATTTCAAGACTTATTTTTTCGTCGGTCTCGCTCAATTTGCCCGACTCCAGCAGGCGGTACAGTTTCGTACCCTCTTCATAAATAAGATGGTAAGAGGAGATGTGGTTGATCTGGAGAGAAAGCGCGTTTTCTAAATTCTTTTCCCAGTCGCTCAGCGTTTGATTGGGAAGTCCGTACATCAGATCGATACTGATATTGCCGAATCCGTTCGCCTGGCACTCTTTCACGGCATGAATCGCGGCTTCGGCCGAATGGCGGCGGTTGAGAAAACGAAGATCGTCATCTGAGAAACTTTGTATCCCCATGCTGATCCGGTTGAACGGGAGGGATGCGAGCGTCGCAATATATTGTGGCGAAAGATCGTCGGGGTTGGCTTCGATCGTGATTTCCGAAGCCTGCGACAGATCGAACGTATCCTTTAGTATGTCGAATATCCGGTCGAAATCGGATTGATTCAACAACGAGGGGGTTCCGCCTCCGAAATAAACGGTTCGTACGGGATCGTTTCCGAGATACTCTTTCCGGATTTCGATTTCATCGCAAAGCGCCTGTACGTATCGGTCTTTCTGATCCAACCGGACGTTGGAGAAAAAATCGCAATAGATACATTTGGTTTTGCAAAAGGGGATATGGATATAAATGCCGCTCATCGGATGGAATGGATTAAAGCCCAAAGATACATACTTCGACAAAAAAGAAATGTAAAAGTGTATTTTGAATACTATAAATATATCGGTGTGATCCGATTGAGATCCTTGTTATTATAATAAGTAAGGTTAATAACCGACAGGAAAGGGAGTTGAAAAAGATGATGCGTTGAGATATTTTGGTGAATTATCTCCTCTAAAAACCGAATGAGCACCTTAAATGATCTGAATCGGCTATAAAATATAAGTCGATTCGCCTTCTATTCGGAAATGAATATTTAGGAAAAATCGGGGTAAATGTAAAAACGAATTAATTAGCTGCTGTTTAACATGTTAAATGGCTTGTAATCAAAATGTTTAATTTGTAATTTTCATACAGCTTTTTATCAAAGGTGAAGCTGTATCCCGATTGTCTAACTTATAAATTCTAATATTATGAAAGTATATCAATCGAATGAAATCAAAAATATCGCCTTGCTCGGAAGCAAAGGGGTAGGAAAAACCACACTTGCAGAAGCTATGCTTTTCGAGTGTGGGGTTATAAAACGTCGTGGGAACGTCTTGGCACAAAATACGGTGTCGGATTATTTTCCGGTGGAGCACGAATATGGGTATTCTGTGTTTTCCACCGTTTTTTATGCGGAATTCATGGGGAAAAAACTGAATATCATCGACTGTCCCGGGTCGGATGATTTCGTAGGAAACACCATCACCGCATTGAATGTGACCGATACGGCGATAATCATGGTGGATGCGCATTACGGAGTGGAGGTCGGAACAAGAAATATGTTCAGATACACCAAACAAACGGGGAAACCGGTTATCTTCCTGGTGAATCAGTTGGATGTGGAGCATGCCGATTTCGATCAGGTTCTTGAACAGTTGAAAGAGAATTTCGGATCGAACGTGGTTCCCGTTCAATATCCGGTGACAGTCGGGCCGTCGTTTAATGCGGTGGTCGATGTATTGAAAATGAAAATGTATCAGTGGAAAGCCGAAGGCGGTGTCCCTGAAGTATTGGATATACCGGAAGATCAGAAAGAAAAAGCGGAAGCGATGCACCAACAGCTTGTTGAGGCGGCTGCTGAAAACGATGAGACTCTGATGGAGAAATTCTTCGACCAGGGTACGCTGACGGAAGATGAAATGCGCGAAGGTATTCATCGCGGATTGATAGCAAGAGGTATGTATCCTGTCTTCTGCGTAGATGCGGAACGGGATATGGGCGTAAGACGCCTGATGGAGTTCTTAGGCAATGTAGTGCCGACGGTAAGTGAGATGCCATCGCCTCAGACCAAGGCCGGTGTAGAAGTTCCGCCGAATGCGGACGGACCGACCAGTATATTCGTATTCAAGACTACCGTTGAACCTCATATCGGCGAGATCTCTTATTTTAAAGTGATGTCGGGTACTCTGAAAGAAGGTGACGATTTGTCCAACGAAAGCCGTGGAGGTAATAAAGAGCGTTTCGCTCAATTGTATTGCGTATCGGGTCAGCTTCGCAATAAGACCGAAAAGCTCGTTGCGGGCGATATCGGCGCTTCCGTTAAATTGAAAGATGTAAGAACGGGTAATACCCTCAATGATAAAGGTTGCGATTATTTATTCGATTTCATCAAATATCCTGCTCCTAAATATAGAAGAGCGATCAAATCGATTGTCGAAGCCGATACGGAAAAAATGAATGAGATTTTGAACCGGATGCACGAAGAGGATCCGACTCTGATAATCGAACAGTCGAAAGAATTGCGTCAGACGCTGGTTCACGGTCAGGGAGAATTCCATCTGAGAACCTTGAAATGGAGATTGGAAAACAACGACAAACTTCAGATCCAGTTCGTAGAACCGCGCATTCCGTATCGCGAAACCATTACCAAGGCGGCTCGTGCCGATTATCGTCATAAGAAACAATCGGGTGGTGCGGGGCAGTTCGGTGAAGTTCATATCATCGTCGAACCGTATTATGAAGATATGCCGGCTCCGTCAAACTACAAGTTCAACGGACAGGAATATCGAATGAACGTACGCGATACTCAGGTGATCAATCTGGATTGGGGTGGAAAACTCGTTTTGGTCAACTGTATCGTAGGGGGCGCGATCGATAATCGTTTCATCCCGGCGATCATGAAGGGGTTGATGGACCGTATGGAACAAGGCCCTTTGACCGGATCGTATGCACGCGACGTGCGTGTCTGTGTTTACGACGGAAAGATGCACCCGGTTGATTCCAATGAAATCTCATTCCGATTGGCCGGAAGAAATGCGTTCAGCGAAGCGTTCAAAGATGCCAATCCGAAAATCCTGGAACCGATCTATGATGTGGAGGTTTTCGTGCCGGCGGATAAGATGGGTGACGTAATGAGTGACCTGCAGACTCGCCGCGGTTTGATCATGGGTATGTCGAGCGACAGCGGTTTTGAAAAGATACAGGCAAAAGTGCCGCTCAAAGAATTGGCATCCTATAGTACCGCTCTGAGTGCGATGACCGGCGGACGTGCCTCTTTCGGGATGAAGTTCGCTTCTTATGAATTGGTGCCGTCTGACGTACAGGATAAATTGCTCAAAGAATATGAGGCTGTTCAGGAAGCTGAATAAACTTTTGATAAAAAAAATTATAAAAGGCCATTCCTTTATCGGGAGTGGCCTTTATTATTAAAGGATTATTTGTTAATTTTGGGTGCTAATGTTAAAGCGGAAATTGCAAAAAATTTTCTTTATATTATAAAACAAAACTCGAATAAACTTTGTTTATATAATGAAAACTAAGAAAATAGCTTGTAATGCAGTGTAAAAGATGTGTAATTCGGCAAAAAAACCGAATTAAAGAAGACTGAGTATGAAGAAATCTACAATATGGCTGTTGGTTCTTATCATGGGAATGACGTTTATCGGACTTCTCTATCTGCAAATCAGCTATATGGAGGCGATGGTAAAGATGCGCAACGAGCAATTCACAGAAGCCGTAAAACGCAGTCTTTATCGTGTTTCCAAGAGTTTGGAACTGGAAGAAACGCGACGATATCTGGATGAGGATATTGAAGAAACGCAAAAGAAACTGCTTTCTTCATTGACTCGGGAAGGAGAAGCCGATATAGACTATGCCCAGCGTGATCATTTCGCGATCATGAATGCGGACGGTACGATATCGAATTTTGAATTCAAAGGTTATTCATCCGATACGATCGAGCGGAAAGTCTCCATAACGCCAAGACATGGAAGCAATACGATTCCAAGAACGTCGAAGGCGATGCAAGATATATTGAAAGGACAGTATTTATATAGAAAAGCACTTCTTGATGAGGTGATTTTCAAGATCTTGGCTAAGTCGAGTTCTCGGCCGGTCATGGAGCGTATCAATATAAAGAAACTGAATGATTACCTCAAGGCTGATTTGCAAAACAACGGTTTGAACCTGCCTTATCAGTTTGCGATAATCGATAAAGACGGACACGTGGTTTATAAGACCCGGAATTATAAACCGGAAGAGGATAAGAACGGATTTACACAGATCTTGTTTCCCAATGATCCTCCATCTCGGTTGAATTATCTGAAAATTAGTTTTCCCAGTCAGAGAAACTACATTTTTACCTCCGTGAAGTTTATGATTCCGTCATTCATTTTTACAATAATTATGCTAATTACGTTCCTGTTTACGATCGTAATTGCATTCAGGCAGAAGCGTCTGACTGAAATGAAGAATGATTTCATTAATAATATGACTCACGAGTTCAAGACGCCGATATCGACGATCTCTCTTGCGGCTCAAATGCTGAATGATCCGGAAGTGGGTAAAAGCCCGGCCATGTTTAAGCATATATCCGGAGTGATCAATGATGAGACGAAACGACTGCGCTTTCAGGTAGAGAAGGTTTTACAGATGTCTATGTTCGACCGACAAAAGACCACGTTGAAGCTGAATGCCCTTGATGCGAACGAGTTGGTGAAGAACGTAGTGGGGACTTTTAAATTGAAGGTTGAGAAGTGTGGCGGAACAATCGAAACCGACCTTGACGCAACCGAATCGGGTGTTATGTTGGATGAGATGCATTTTACGAATGTAGTCTTCAATCTGCTGGACAACGCCGTGAAGTATGCCAAGGAAAACGAATCTCTGCAATTGATCGTACGAACCTGGAATGATGGCGATAAGTTTGAATTATCCATTCAGGACAACGGTATCGGAATCAAAAAGGAAGATTTGAAAAAGATCTTTGAGAAGTTTTATAGAGTGCCTACGGGGAATCTTCATAATGTAAAAGGGTTCGGACTGGGTCTGGCATATGTTATGAAGATCGTAAGGGATCATAAAGGTACGATCCGTGCCGAAAGTGAATATAATGTAGGGACAAAATTTATAATAACGTTACCTCTAATAAAAAACAAGTAATTATGGAAGAAAGATTGCGAATATTATTATGCGAAGATGACGAAAATCTTGGTATGCTACTAAGAGAGTATCTTCAGGCAAAAGGTT
>CAMTOW010000023.1 GCA_947074245.1 uncultured Bacteroidales bacterium
GGGCAGAACCGTCTATCTGTTTGGCAACAGAAACAGTGACCCCGTTTACCGAAATCAGATCGACTGAATAACCGGTATATGACGTATATATATAAAGAATTCCATCCGTAGAAACAATCCGGAAGCCATCTAACTCTTTATCCGTCAGACGCAACGCATCGTCCACACGAACCGGCAGTCGTACAAACTCCTTTTTACCCTTCTGTGTAGCCGAAAGAAGAAGGTCTGTATTTCCATCCGAGATTCCGTTGAGCAACAAATGATCATCGACCAACGATGCGGAAAGAATATCCTCATCGCACCCCTCTATAATCCGATAATCAATGGAACCCATCGCAGAATCGAACGAGAAATAGGGCGCAATCGAAAGTGTGTATTCTTCCTGTGGAACAGCTGTCTCATCCACTTCCGTTTCCGGACGGAGTCCATTGAAATCGTCCATACAGAAATAAGTAGGCGTAGTCAAGCCCCAACTGTTGGATTTAGAACCCGCCAAAGAGAACGTCACTTCGGTTACTTTCCCTAAGGCTCGCATATCCATCCACTGCCATGTATCGAGATAATAATGATCGATTTCGTCGGCAGCACGATAATCGGCAAGCAGGAAGCGAACCGAGCCGGTAACCAAATCGCCATTTTTGCCCGTAGCGATCAAAACCAAAGAATCGTTTTGCGCGAATCCGCCCGGAACATTCGATATCCCGTCGCCATTTAGAATGGACTCTTTGACCCAAGCCGTGTTGGAAATGAAACATCCGTTGAGGGAATCACCTTCGGGTTTGTGAGTAATCCGAACCTTATTGACCCCCATATAGCTATCGGCAAAAGCTACTGCATAATTGGAAGAGCCATCCACACCATGACCAACCGCAGAGCGGTATTGATGAGAAAGATTGGAATATTCGGTCGATGTTTCATTGGAATATCCCCAGAACGCCCAGCTCGCATAGGCCGGCATATAGATGTTGTTGAATCCGTATGAACCGCTGAAGAATTCGCTTTCTATCAGATATTCATCGGTATCGGCATCTGCGTCGCCGCTCCAATTTGATTCGGCATCGAGATACAGATCATCGAACGTAGCTGTATAGGCACGCCCGGAGACGGTAACGATGGCTTTATCGGAAACGGAAGTGCCCCAAGCATCGGTAACGGTGAGTGAATAGGCAGCCGTATGAAGAGGTTGAAAAACGAGGGTTTCGTCGAATCCGATCGGTTCGCGCAGTGAATTTTTCCATTGATAATCATACGGTTCGACACCACCTTGTATAAACGGTATCCACGTAATCGTTTCGTCTTCGGAGCCGATAGCATTCGATATAGAAACTTCCATTTTTTGCGGCTCGCCACAGAAATCATCGATCATCGCTTCACTTTCGGTCGTAAAACGAACCGAAGTCAGTTCGCCCCGATTGCGCAGGTTGATGAACTTCCAAACCGAGGTAGCCTGAATGAGATCTTCGGATTTCAGGTCGTCGCCATCATAACACTCGATCCGGACTTCGCCTTCGGATTTGAGATAGAAACCGTTTAGCTCCAAACCGACCGGAGAATTCGTAATAAAAGCCCGAGCCGTAGAAGAGAATCGCGCCGCCCGGGTATTGGTCACTCCGAATCCATCTGTAATCTCAACAACTTCAAATCCTTCGAAGCGAGCAGTTCCGTCGAGGAAGTTTTCATTTTCGGTATATTCTACATTTTCAAAATCGGAAACCGATGTAGGCAGGTAAACCGTTTCGAAAGAATCGGAGACGATCAGGTCGGAGTTGGTTCCGCGAACACTCTGAAGCACCATATAGACCGAATAACGGGTAAGCGGATCGAGATCTTCGATACGAAGCGTCTGCTCCGTTTCCATCCGAATCACAGAGGAAACACCTTGAGCGACCACTTGTGCAACAGAGGGTTGGTCGGCTCCTTCCCGGAGAGCCAAGGCGAATAGTTTTCCATCGTTGTCTGCCTTGATCTTAACCGAAGCGGCATTGTAGGTTACGGAAGCGATCGCCGGATAGCCCGGCAACAGAGTCGGGATATCTGCCACACCCGTATACTCGTAAGCACCCACCGTAGGGAGAGCTGCATCGCGGAGAATCTCTTTGATATCCGACGAAACAAATTCGAGCGGAAGCGCAATTTTCAGATCCGACCCATCGACCGGTTCGAGGATTTCGTCGGATACAAATTCCACCCAGTTTTCAAGAGATGTTTGATCTTCGGTAAGAAGAGCCCAATCGGCAAACGAAGCGACATCAGCACCTGCATAAGCAAACAGATCGCCGGAAGTATGAAACACATTGTTTGAGAACGACATCGCTCCGGGAGCAAGAGCTCCGGCATGCTGTACGCGTCCGATAAGCCCGTCGGCCGTATTCTGAATCAAGTTGTTTTTGAAATTCACATCGACCGGTATTTTAGACGCGGTCGCATTAAAATAGAATCCGATACCGGGACCCGTTCCGTTTGCACGAGCGATGCGGATCGTATTGAAGACAAAATCGGTATAAGCCAGTTCGTCGGAACAATAGATTCCACTGGTATTGCTAGTTCCATTCAAATCCCGAATGTTGATCTCGTTGTTATAAATCCGAGTCCGTCGGATTGATTCGTTATTCGCATCCCGTTTGCGGAGGTAAATACCCGATGCGTATCCTTGCGTAGCGAGCGAAATCCGATTGTTGCGGATCATCATACCCTGCATGGTCACGGCATCGATCGCCTTAAAGTTGTTGGACGTACTCAACGTATTCGAAATCGTATTCTTTTCGATGAGCGCATCCTCTTCTTTGGTTACATAAACCGAACAAAGTCCCTGATTGAGGAACGTGTTGCCACGAACGACGGCACCTTTTTGTTTTTGAAGAGCGATATAGCCCGTCCCGTTTATATAGACGCCATAGGTACCCCCTTCGAAAACACAAGACTCGATGGTGATATAGTCGTTATTGCAGTTGGAAAGATTCTTCGCTTCGGTATAGAACAGCTTCGAACCACCGGAATATTCGCACCAGGTTTGAGCCGACAGATGGCAATTGCGCAACGTGAAATAACGACTTGTATTTTTCAGATTAACCAAAGCCGGCCAAAACGCAGAGGAAGAGAAACTGATGCCTTCGACCGTGACATGAGAGGCACCATAGATCGTAAACATTCCGTTTTTCTCTTCGCCATAAGGCGGTTCGGTGTAGGTATTGGTTGCGAACAAAACGTCAGCAGGATTGCCCGAGAGAGAACGAATGGTGATGGTATTTACGGAAGAAGCTCCTTTTATGGCCGGGATGATTACCTGACCGGTATAGGTCCCGTTTTCCAACTCGAGAACGACAGGAGCGTCGATTCCGACAGAGATCGCAGAGACAGCCTGAGCGAGCGTCGCATAATCGGCCAGAGAAGAGGAGCCGACGCGATAGGTTCCGCTAAAGCCTGAAGAGAGAGGAACCGAGGTAACAGGCGTATTCTCGACAACCAGAGTCTGATCGTTGTACTGAAGAGAAACAAACGATGCCTCAACCAAATCATCCGGAACACCCTCTGAAGAGAGGTCATATGTCAGCCAGAAATTATAAACACCCGGAGCCGTGATCGTCTTTTCACCGGTGAATACGAATGGCGATTGAGATTGAGAAGCTCCGAAGAACTGTCCCGGACCGAACGCAGAAACCGTATCGGTAACGATTACGCGAGCCTGCGCCACCAGACCGGAAGCAGAAGTGAGCGCATCAAAATCAAGCCGCTGCAAAACGAACGCGCCGCGATCGCCGACAACTTCGAGTGCAACGCGAAGAACCGGTTCGTCGGTCATCCCCTTAAATAGAGGTCCGGAAACGGGGGTAACGGTAACTTCGCCCAATGACAAAGCCTGCGGAGAATATTCGACCACTTCGATTTCCCAACCTGCGGTAGGCGTGCTATAATTGGTAGATTTGAACGAAACGGTAAACGCTCCGTCTTCGGAACGAGAAACAAGAGGTTCGGGCAATTTACCGGTCAGGTTCCCATAATAACGGTAGTCATGATTGGTTTTTATCTGAGAACCTTCGTAAATCTTCACCTCATCGTTGGCATTGAGAACGAATGAATTGAAAACGAGTTTGATCACATTCCGGGGATCAGACGGAACGAAGGTTACCCGAGCGTTTTGATTTTTCGAATAGTTGCCTTCCGAACCGCCATCGTCATAAAACATAAGAGAGCCGTTAACGGTGATCACCCCATTATCTCCATCCGCCATTTCGAGAATATTTTTAGTTAATCGAGCGCCTTCGGGATCGCCATTGGCAACCGGATGGTTTAATTCGCCAATCGTAGCCGATAACAAGGACGCATCAACAAGACGATCGGAAGGAACGCCGGGTTTCATATCATAAGCCACCCAATAATAGGAAGAGGCTTCGAGCAGGGGAACAGAAGTCGGGAACGCGACGGTAACCATCTCTTCCGGATCGGACAACGCAGCCACTTTATTCGCCGTTGAGAAAACCTTACTCTTTCCGGTTGAATAAATGGAAACTCCGGCAATCAGATCACTGCAACCTTTCAGATTGAGCTGCAAGGCTGAAAGCGAAAGAGGATCAAGATCACCGGATGTCTGAAACTTGATTCCGATGATTTCCTGATCGATCGCTTCGGGTTTGATCACATCGGTATTATTTTGAAAAGCTTCGACCGAAAGAACTTCCATCGGAACAGAAGCGTATTCGCGTACCTCAGCATGCCAGCCTTTGCCGGTATAATAAGAGTTGGACTCGTTGGCATTGAAAACAACCGTCAAAGAACCGTCTGCCGCTCGTGAGCGTAAAACAGAACCGGGACCGACACTTTTATCTTCGACTGAATTGAGTTCCCAAAGAAGATCTCCGTCGTTTTTGGTTCCGCTGTAAATCTGACATTTCGCTTTGGCACCATAAGAGGATGATGAGTAATAGAGATCGAAATCTTCGTATTCGATCTCGATGATGCGGCCGGGCGTCATCGGCTTGAAGGTAACTTGCTGATCACCCACTTCTGCCACATAAGAGGAACCATTGGGATTGTGAGTGTACAGCCAAATGCCGGTTACGTTTTCCGTAACCTGTCCGATTCGGGAGACGTATTGATTGGTAACGATTCTGCCGGAACCGGGATCGCCGTCTTCGACCGGACGAAGCGCGCCGGAAAGAGTAACATCGCTAAGCGAGGCAGAGATGGCGGTACCGTTTGGAACATATTCGTTCAGATCGCAAGTGATCCAGAAATAATTATCGCCTTCATTCAATGAACGCATCGCCGGGATATGTACGGCAGGACCCGTTACGTTGGCTTCGCCCACTTTAACAGCAGCAGCGAAGGAAGCATTCTTGCCGGTAGAAAAAACGGCCACTTTCTTCAGGTGTGAAAAACAATCGGGAAGAGATAGGGTAAACCCTTCGGCGAGAAGAGCAGGCTCGGTATGAAGCGTGTTGATATTGACAGACAAAAGCGGTTGATGGGTTTGTCCGGATGAAAGCGACTGAGCAGACGCAGCAGCGACCGATACGGTATTGACAAGCATCTGTTGGGGTGTGAACTCTTCGATGATCGCTTCGAATCCGGGTTTGGGATATCCGGTTTTGCTGATCAGAGAAACAGTAAGCGCACCATCCGCAGAAGTAGAGCGAACGGTTACCAAATCGTTCAGTACGGTTTCGAGCAAATCGGGATCGTTCTTACCGGAACCGTTGTAGATTTGGAGCAAATCGTTGAGCCCCGTCGATGAAGTATTGAACAGATCGAGTTTCGTAAATCGAATGAAAATCTTATTGCCCGGAGTAGAAGGCAGAAATGTTGCCATACCCGTGAAATTGGGGCTGATATCGCCTTCCTTGCCTCCATCGTCGTAAAAACTGATCGGATCGGAAGAAACGGAATAGGTAGAATGGCCGGATTTCAACAAAACAACATTGTCGATGTTGATATCGCCCGCAGGGGAAGGATCGGTACACGCATAGGTCTGGTTCGCAATCTGAACGGACGGGCATGACGCATCGATCTTATGCATCGGGACAGCCGTTTCTTTGATATCGGCTGCGATCCAGAAATAATTGTTGCCCCCGCGTAAAGATTGTGACGTTGTGAAAACACCCGACTCGGCAAAGGTCTGTTTTTCTTCGATCGGGGTATTGGCGTTGAATTGATCGTCATTGCCCGTATAATAAAGAGACAAACGACTCAGGTCGTTCAAATCGGTCGTTCCAGAAAGCGAGTAAGCTAGTTGCTGAAGTGAAAGTGGTTGCAAACTGCCTTCGGTAAGGATGTTTACGCGAATGAGCGGTTGGGCATTCTTTCCGGGATAAGTAGAACCGATTTCGGATTGATCGGCCGTAGCACCCAGATACACCATATCGGCAGGAAGAAAGGATGAAACCGAAGCTTCCCAACCACTTCCCGACGCGCTCCCTTTGCAATGATAAAGAATCGAAAGACCACCGGACGAGGTCTGAAATGTCTGATTAACAGATTGCCCCGTCAATACGGCCAGATACCCATCCGGAACGGGAGAGCTATAGGAAGAGAATGAGACCGGTTGGTCATAGACATACACCTTGGCTGAACCGCCCAGATCGAGCGTATTGAAGGTTAGTTCAATCTGCTGACCTTCGACAACCGGTACGAATCGGATCATTCCGGCATAATAACCGGGGGCATTGCCTGTTTTACCACCCATGTCGTAGAATAGCAGGGAGCCATCGACAGATTTAGATCCGAGATCGCCATCCTTTTTGGGCATGGTATACTCTTCTACAAGATCATTTTTTACATTTCGCTGATTTTCAGAGGATACAACCAGGTTGTTACTTTGCAGGTACGGGACGAACCAGAGCACCTGAAACAGGAGTAAAAAGAGGTACTTTTTTCTCATAAGGAAAAAATTTAAATAGATAAATAATTAATTTATCTACACACCGGATGAAAGGGGAAGGTAATTGCAGCAAAAAAAATCGAGTATGGTAATAGACCGTGCCGTTGCAATCCCTGCTCTATCTCCCGAGAGCTGCAGATAGGAAAAACATATGGCAGGTCTTCTGACTCGTTTCCATTTCAGGGCCTTCCCGGACAAACCGTCCAGTGGCATTGTGGTAACTGAAATGCTTTGTAGAAACTTACAGCAGCGGGAACTGTTCAGGATTTACACCTGATTCCCTTTTAATCCGCTTCTTCGGGGTGAAGATTAAGAACCAATGCGCGGCAAATATATATATGTTTTTTAAATAAATAGTGTATTAAAAAAAGAAAAGGCATCTCGTAAATGAGATGCCTTTTCGCTATACTATAAACCTAAAATAATCTTATTGATTGATTACGACACGGAAACCTACATTGTAAGGCGCCTGCCATGGTTGGAAATAACGGCGGGAAGATGCGGTAGCCAATTTGGAGCGATCTCTCCACGAACCACCACATACGACTTTCTGACCGTTGAAGCTTGGATTGTCTGTTTCAGAAATGGTCCATTCACTAACATTTCCGTGCATATCGTACAAGCCCCACGGGTTGCTCTTATACTGACCACCTTTGACACTGATCAGATTGCCATCGTTGGATTCCTGATCGCGCGGAACGAAATCCCAGAAACGACGCATGAAGAAATCATACGGCATCGGAACGGTAGGGTCTAATCCCCATACCGCCAAATCGCGGATGGTGAAGTCTGCCAGATTCTCATATTGCGAATAATCGGTTGTGATATCACCAAACCACAAATCGTTGCCGCTACCGGCGCGACAAGCCCACTCCCATTGCTCTTCGGTAGGAAGAGAAACGTTCATTCCGGTGATCTGACTCAACTGCTTGCAATAATCCACGGCTTCGGTCCACGTCACGCGAATGACCGGTTGCTGCGGTTCGTTGGCCGGATAGCCCGGAGTCACGTGGTCTTTCCACTGCTGACCGATGTAACGGCTGTCATGTTCGGGATTAAGCGCTACGTATTGTTGATTGGTCACTTCGAGTTCGCCCATCCAAAAACCTTTATCGATATTCACTTCTTTGTGGTTTTCGGCATAACGACGCCCGTTGTCGGTTCCTTTCATATAGGTTCCAGCCGGAATCCAAACGAATTTCATCGAAACGCCCGGTTTGATCTCGATTGAGAAATCAGCCTGAGGAGCCGTCTGCTGTTGCATCTCTTTCGCCGCATTCTCGTCAAAACACCAACGGTTGATCTTTTTGAGATTTATCTTCTGCGGTTCGATCTTACTTTTTTTCGCACTCGGTGCCGGAGCGTCGGTCGTTTCCAATGTTTTTGCATAATCCGCCAATTCGCGTTTCCAATCGTTCGTCACGTTAGCATATTTCTGCATCAACTGAATACGACGATCGTATTGCTCGAAGGTCGCTTTATAACGACCTGAAATTTCGAATGATCCGAAATACGGAGCATTGAAATCGATCCATTTGTAGAGCGTATGAAGATCTTTCTCGTCCATATCGACTCCATGATGGCCTTTCTCGATCATCTGGATCAACTCACTGTTGGACGCATGATACTCATAAGGTTGAAGAACATACATATCCGCCTCGGGACCCTGACGATATACATAAGGATGCAAATTGAGGTAACTATCTTTCATGTGACGATGCGTGGTGTAGTTCCCCCAACGTTTATACTCGGTTGTCGTATTGCCGGTAAGATCCATCGCCTGAGTTTCGCCATTGTGACAGCTGATACAATATTTATCGAGTACCGGCTGTATCTCATATTCGAAAGAAAACGGACGAGTACCGCCTTCGGGAGGAGTCAGCGTTTTCGGTTTATTGACCGAAGCCATCACCTTTTTCGGCATCGGAATGGTATTGTGGTCTTCATGACAACCCACACACGCCAAGACTTCGCCCGGCATAGCCGTAAACCAGCTTCTCATCCACTGGATTGCATTGCCTTTCTCATCCAACGGCTGAATTGAGATCGGAGTATTTGCCGGAACCTTGAACATCGCAGACCCATCGGCCTCGACATCTACCGTACCCAATTCGCGCTTCAAGTCCCAACCACTCTGAACGCCCAAGGCGTCAAAATCGGACGGAGATTTGAGATACGCATATTCATAGGTAAAGACACGAAGTTTTTTGACTGTTCCGCGCGGAATCTTACGCAGACCTTCGCCATTGTAAATATCCTGAATGAAGACAGTGGCTTCTTTTTCACCCAATTTCACCTGATCCGGAATAACCGGAGGAGTCGTACGTTTTTTAACCGGTATCGGCGTGATGAAACCTTCGCCCTCACACTCTGCAAGCAGCGTCATATTGTCGAAAACATCGACCAGGTAAACACCCCAAAGAGCGGTCGGGTGAGGTTTTGCGGTAACAACAAAGTATTTTTCGTTCAATGGGAACGGGCGCGTAAATTGAGGATAAACCCCGTTTACAAGCATATCTTTCATAACCGGTTCGACAACGCGGTCTTTGAACGGAATCTCCTGAACGACACCGGTAGCCTCCTTGCGACCTTTGGCCGGATCGAATACAATCATCTGACCGGAGCGCGGGACACCGTGGTGGCCGGATACAATTCCGACGAATTTACCGCTTCCATCGGGTAGCTGCTGCATATCGTAAACACTGGTCGGCCAGAAAGAGCCACTACCGTAAAGCGCCTTACAGTCGGTTCCATCCGGATTAGAATGCATGATGATACGAGAATAATAATGAGCCAGATCGGTATACTCCCAACGGGTGTACATGATACGACCGTTGTTGAGTACGGTTGGCGACCAGTTCCCGTCTTGATCGAACGTTATTTTTCTTGTGGATTTGTCTTTCGGATCATATAGAGCGAGATTCATGATCACACGTTCGCCATGCTCACACGGAATCCCATTGTAACCGATGTTGGTCGTAAAAAGAATTCGCCCATCGGGCAAATAACACGGATCGGCAAACTCCAGATCGGGTTCGGGAAGACTGGAAATATGTTTCAGATCATTGCCGTCCACACCGATTTCGAAAATATGCCAAGCCGGATATTCCTGATTATAGAACGCATCGATCATTACCGGTTTGGCCGAAGCGAACAAAATCCGGTCTGCATCCCAATGTAACTGAACATCGGCGATACCCTCCCCTTTGGTCGGTTTGAAAATCGTGCGGGTTTGATATTGTGGTGTATTTAATGAAGATATTTCGCAGATCTCGGCATCGTAGCCAGTACTTGGCAAATCGATCAGCCCCATATAGTTGCTGAACGGCATACATAATTGGTTCGCCATGCCCGTACGAGCGCTTGACCCCATCTTAAAACGAGTCGCGATGATCTTATCGCTATCCAAAACCGGATTGGATAACAGAATCTGACGTTGTTTTTGAAGGATAACTTTTGCTTCCTTCAAAGAGGCAACACTATCGGGACCGTTGATCCCAGCATTGACCGCAGGAAGATTCTTGTTGATATAGTCTAAATTCTTCCGAGCGGAAGCAGCATCAAAACCTTTTTGGCTCTGTAAATCTTTAATAGCCAGCTCTAAAGATTCCGGCTTTACCCATTTGAGTCTTTCACGGATATCGTTCGTGTTTTCCTGCCCGTTTATAACACTACCCATGCCCGAGAGAAATAAGGCACATAGTGAATAAATCAGTTTACGGTTATTCATATAATTAAATTAATGTGGATAAATGATCTTATGTGGTAAATATTTTATAGATAAAAGTCAATAAGCATAATATTATTTCAATGTGGCCGCTAATATAAAAAATATTTAACTACAAGCTTTTTTATGTAACATATATTCACATTATTTGTTTGATTGTATTCTTTTTGTTTTTTTAAACCGAAAAATAAAAAAAATAGCAATCCAATCAGGTAGGCATAGCGATGAAATAATCGTATAAGAATCTGAACTGATCCATCTTATTTCAATCGGAAAAACACAGTTCATAAAAACGCAAAAGCATCTTTCTATTCTGATTGACAGAATAAGAAAGATGCTTTCGTGTTTGATTCATTGATCCGAAAGAATCAGCCGAAGAGGCTAAGGCTTCAAATAACCAATGCAATCGAGTATTTATTCGATGATAAGTTCATCCGTAAAAATAAAACCTTTGTAATTTTTCGCAAGATATCGGATGTAACGTGCCTGAGCATCTCCTTCAAAACCGAAATCGTGGAAGATAACGCCATCCTGGTCGACCGGAATCGGACTTTTCTCGGAATGAATCGATTTGAAATCCGTGCCATTATCCGATACAAAAACCTCAACTTCAGCCGGCATCCAAACCCAAGGTCCGATAATCTGCATAAAACGAGCTTTCACTTTGTGAATCGGAACGACTTCGCCCATATCCACCGTAACATCCATATTTTTCAAGAATCCCTGCCACTTGCCGTCTCCATATCCATAAGCTCCATATAGCCCGTTGAGAAGAGCAGTTTCCCCACCGGCCGGATATTGAGGGCTCCAAGGTTTGTTGTAAGTGATTTTCTTACCGATCCCTTTGTGATAGGAGATGGATTTCGAACGAGGTTCACCCATCGGTTTGTTATCCTGATATACAACAGCGCTTACCATAGCGGGATCTTTGATTTCAAAAGATCCTTTATAAGGAACCGAGCGTTCATTCGGTTCGGTACCGTCGAGCGTATAATAGATCTTTGCCGGATGCAGATCGGTCTTTAACGTAACGAGCATCGTTTTCTTGAGAGTGTCGGGCGTCAGTTCGAACTCCACTCGCGGATTCAGCGGACAAAGATTCACACCTTTCGCACTCAAAACACCTGCATGATAATTCAGACGCGGCTTGAATTCTTCAAAATCCTTATTGATCTTATCGCTCCATGCCACCTCAGAGAGAGCAAATAAGCGGGGATACAACATATATTCGGCATGCTCTTCGGTAGGAACATATTCGGTCCAGAGATTTGCCTGAACTCCTTTTATCAATTTGGCTTCGTCGGCAGTCAGAGAATCGGGTACAGGATTGTAGGAATACACTTTCTCAACGGTCAGATAACCGCTGATTGCTTCCGGTTGCGAGGATGGCTCAAGCTGATAGGAATCGAAATAGCAATATCCGCCAGGAGTCCTAATCGCTTCATGACCGGATTTTACGGCACTGATACCGCCCTCTTCCCCTCGCCAAGACATAACGATCGCATTATCGGCGAGTCTGCCTTCGAGAATCTCATCCCATCCGACGAATGTTTTTCTTTTCGAGTTCAGATAAGCTCCCATCCGACGTATGCATTAACTTTGCAGTTCTTCGACATCTTTCATGTTATTCTCATCCTTCCCCCTTTCACCTTCTGGCACACTT
>CAMTOW010000024.1 GCA_947074245.1 uncultured Bacteroidales bacterium
GGGGCGGATCATTTTCTAAATCGGCTTTATCCGGTGTTTGTGTTTCTTTCATTGCAATAAAAAATTATTTTTCCGAGAAGCATGTTCTTTTTTGTTGCCTGAAGCTTTCGGGTTTACTCGCTTTTTAACGCTCCTTCGCACGCGTACAAACAAACGTTCGAATGTGAGTAAATACCCATTTAAAGGCGACCGAACGAAAGAGGCCTACGCGGATAAATGATGTTTGTCCGGTAGGAAAATAAACATTTATAAGCAGGGATTTGTTTTTTTAATACTTAATTCGCCTTGAGCAAAGGAGTTAACAGGCTGATGAGCCCGATCGGAGGCCGAATATTCATATAAATCCATATCGCAATGAAAAGTAAAATTACCGTTCTTTGCATGTTTCTGGCGCTACTGTTGCTGGGAGGATGCTCCGGGTCAGATGCCGGTCCTAAAAAAGTCGTGAAAGACTATCTGAACGCAATCGAAAAAGGCGATGCGAAAGAGGCTTTGAGCTATGTAGTAGACTCTTATATGTCTCCCGAAGAAAAAGCCTTTGTAGAAACGCTTTGCACCGAAGCGATCAATCGGGGATATACGGTGAAGGATGCCAAGATCATTTCGGTAGAAATGGGAGCGGGCGATTCTACCGCAGTAGTCAAAGCAAGCGTGCAGGTAAGAGCGATGGAGAAGACCGAATTTGAAGCCAATCAAATTGATGTTCCAGTCGTAAAGGAGAACGGCAAGTGGAAGCTTGAATCCGTAATTTGATATTCGTCCCGATAACGGTATGCATATCGCAAGAGCGCTCTATCGAATCAACAAAGACGTTTTGGATCGATTTAAATAAATCACACACAAAGAGAGTTTGCTTTGTGATCCGATAAAACCGAACGCACCATCCGCCCTGTTTCGACAGGAGGGATGGTGCGTTTTTATTTGACGATATGTTTTTTATCGGATCTGTCTGATTCGACAGGGTCATTTCTTTTTCAGCCATGCGATCATCGCTGCGATGAAGAAAGGCAATGCACCGAAGATGATGAATACCAAATCTCCCGGCATGCGAAGCCAACCGATGATGGTCATTGCTTTATTGCCGGTGAACTCCATACTGCGAGCGTGCCAGTATCCGTTTTCGATTACGTCCCATACCTGCATGAAGCCGCTTGGAAGCAAACTCAACGCGATCATCATCACCAAACCGATGTTGAGACCCCAGAATGAGACACGGATGTATTTTTCGATTTTATGCCATTTCTCGTCCGAGCAAGCCTCACGAAGGATGAATACTCCGAGGGAGAGGGAAAGCATCCCGAATACTCCGAACATAGCCGCATGACCATGGTTGGGCGTGAGATAGGTTCCTGTTTCGTAATAGCTGACAATCGGCATATTGATCAGGAAGCCGAATACGCCGGCACCGACGAAATTCCAGAAACCGACACTCATCATATAGCGCAGCGTCCATTTGTGGCGGAACGTATCGGGGCCGCCGTTGTTTTTGCGGTCGAGTTTCATGAACGACCAACCTTCGAGGGTAAGCAGAATCAGCGGAACCACCTCCAGCGCGGAGAAGCAAGCCGATAGAGCCATGTTGAAATGAGTCTGTCCGGAAAAATACCAGTGATGTCCCGTACCGATGATCCCTCCCATGAAAATCAGGATCGTATCCAGGAAGATGATCAGAAGCCCGGTCTTTTTCGCTACAATACCCAATTCGATGAAAACCAGAGCGACCATAACGGTTGCGAACAGTTCGAAGAATCCTTCTACCCAAAGATGGATGATCCAGAATCGCCAGGTATCTACTACGGTATAATGAGTCATGCTGTCGAAGAAGATCGCGGGCACGTAGAAGATCGGAATCGCAATCGCCGCGATGAGGAAGAATATGGTCAGCATACGGGTCGATTCTCGCTTGAGACCCGGACGTGCCGCTCGTGTAAGGATCACGAACCAGGCCAAAAGCCCGATGATCAGCAGATATTGCCAGATGCGGCCGATCTCCAGATATTCCCAACCCTGACTGCCAAGCCAGAACGTAGCGTTTTCAAACCAACCCGACAGGCCGGCCCATTCGCACAACAGGCTTCCAAAGATCACCAATGCGAAAGCGGCGAACAGCAGATTGGTCAGTAGACGCTGACCTTTGAATTCGATTCCGCCGATCACGCGGGCCAGATACAATCCGCCGGCAACGAATCCGGTAGCGATCCAGAAGATCGCGAGCTGAAGATGCCATGTACGTAAAAGATCGCTCGGGAAGAGAGCGCTCAGGTCGAACCCATAGAAATTGCCCGGATCGGCCCGGAAATGGGCCACGCCGCCCCCTACGAGGGTCTGACCCAGAAAGAGCAAACTCACTACGGCGATGAATTTCACCAATGCTTTCTGACTCGGTGACGGATCGCCCGTACGTGCGTAATCGGGTGTGCGATAATCGGCTGCCGCCCAGCCCCACTGCTTGTTACGCCCGAAGACGAACAGGAGCGCTCCGATTCCGAACAACAGAAACAGCAGACTCGCCGCACTCCAGACGAAAGCGCCCGTTGTGGGTACGTTGCCCGCCAGTTCGTCATACGGAAAATTGTTGGTATATGAATAGTCGGTTCCGGGACGATTGGCAGAAGCCGCCCAGGCCGTCCAGGCGAAGAACGCCGTGAGTTTGAACAATTCGTCGGGATGTGTGATCAAGTCTTTGCGCAAACCACCGTTGTTGTCGGGTGAACTGAAGTATTCAAGCCACATTTCAGGTTCGGAAAGGAAGCTGATCTCTTCATAAGGGGTAAAGGTGAGGGTTTCGCTTTCGTCATCGTATCGGTTTTCTTTCAGAATCATACCGATTTGAGAGTCGACGGCTTTCGCTTCCGCCTCATTGAGCTGGTCGTATGGTGTTTCAAACAGCTCCAGGCTGAGTTGATTGGCCGTACGTTCTGCCAGGCGGTGAAGGTACAGTGCCGAAAAATCAGGACCTAGATAAGCTCCGTGTCCCCAAATCGTACCGTTATCCATAAGCCCGTAGCGTAAGAATATCTCTTGCCCTTCGCGGATATCATCGCCGGTAAGAATCGTTTCTCCAAATACATTCACGATGTTTTCCGGCACAGGCGGTTTGTCACTATACGCTTTGAAGGTGAGCGTCAGCAAAAGTCCGAATCCATAGATTCCTACGACGCAAATGAGAAGAATCCACCATTTCGAAAATCGGATAGGCTCTTGCTCCGGCTTTTGTAGATTCTGATTTCCTGTCATAATACTCAGTTTATTAATGTTTTTGAAATATTTTATAGGAAGTTGTGTTTATAAATACACTAAAATTCTAACAAAGTATATGAAAGGTTGTTCAGTTTCGAGAGTATATGATACGAGATCCGAGGCGTATCGGGGGGCATAAAAAAAGCGGGATCCCATAGTTTGCAACTATGAGATCCCGCAGTTTTTATAATGTATTAGATCAAAAATCGGAACTGATTATAAGATCGGACCTTCTCCTAATACAGGAGCACCTTTGTCAGCCCAAGTGCGCTCTGCATTCAATACGTGTGAAGGTTGGTTACCCGCTGTATATCCCTGTCTTTCGTATGATTCGTTGACCAGGTTGAACATGATATCGGTCGGGTTTGGAGCACCTACTTCGAAACGACGCGGTACTGCCGTATTTTCAACGATGTTTACCCAGTGAATCAACGAACTTCCCACTTTCGGAATACCGGAACGACGTACTTGTGTGTACTGGTCGATCGGCTGAAGCATGAAGTGAATGTACTGCTGGATATAAACTTTTTCAAGTTTGTCTGCCGTTGATCCGGAAAGCTGATAGTCAGCGTTAGCTGCCATCGTTTCAACTTCTCCTTCAACAAGCTTGATCGGTTTTTCGAACGCGTCTTTCACACGATCTTCATCGTAGTAAGGGATTTTGTTCAAACCTGCCAAACGGTCGTATTCTACCGGAGACATCTCAACACCTTTGTTGAAATAGTATTCGGCGTTTTGAGGAAGATTCGCTCCGTATAGGCTAAGCTCTGCAAGATACAGGTGTGTTTCAGCAGCAGACATCGCCATACCGTACCAAGGCATATCGTCTTTGTCTTCGATCACTTCGCCACCCGGTTTCGTAGGATATGTGAAGTCGATCTGACCACGTGTCATTTCCTGCTGGAACGTAGAGTATGCGCGATAAGTTTTCTCAGAACCGTTCAGACTCACTTTCCAAAGTGTAGAGTTGAAGTAGTTGTTGTTTCCGCCGTTGTAATCCGGGTTTGAAGTTGAATTCAATTCAACCGGAATACCGTAGTAACGTACCCAAGGTTCGCCCAGGCCTTTCCAGTTTACAAACGTTTTTTGACCATTCGCATCTTCTGAATAATCTACGTTGTCCAGGATGTATTGAGGGATTTTACAATTCTGTCCCAAAGCCTGAGCATCGAAGAATGCCTGTACCACTTCAGAGTTGAACGAGTTTTTCGTTGAGAAGAAACGAATACGAGGGTCACGGTTTTTCAACATGAAATCTACCACGTTCTTATTCGGACATCCCATCGCACCGTCATTCCCGAAGTGATAATCGTTGCTACCGCGGTTGTAGACATAGTTGTCAGACGCAGTGCTCATGATTCCTGCCGGGTGATTGGCAACCTCTTGCGCCACCGACAAAGCTTTCGCTCTGTTTTGAGAAAGAAGACGTACGGCTACTTTCAGACGCATCGAGTTGGCAAATTTCGCCCATTTGGCAACATCGCCATCGAATACGATATCCTGTCCACCCAAACGGATCTGGTTTGGAAGGTTTGATGCAAGCACGTCTGCAGCTTCTTTCAAATCGTTCAGCCACAAATCGTACAAAGATTCTTGTGTATCGTATTTCGGAGTGATCGTACCGCCGTAACGAGCCATACATGCTTCGGTGAATGGAATTTCGCCGTACATGTCTGTATCATGCAGTCCGAGCAGAACAACAAGCGGTTTAAGCATCGCCTGAATGTTTTTATAGGCTGTAGCATCCTCTGCGCTCATCTGGCTTACCGCCATGTCGATATCACGGATGATATTCAATACCGGAACGAATTGAGAACCGACACCGCCGTTCGCCGTCATTTCCGTAAAGTTGGACGTATAGCCTCCTGAAGGAACGAACGATTGAGAAAACAATGACGTATATTTTCCTGAATAGTACCATACAAGATATTCGGCCGGCTCGAAATCCAACTGAGCTCTTGTGAATAGGTAAGGAATTTCTGATTTGCTGATCACCGACGGATACGTGTTGATATCCGCCAGATCATCTTTACAACTGCTTAGTCCTGCCAAAACAGAAACCATTAATGAAGCAGATATGATTGATTTGAATTTCATTTTCTAATGTGTTTTTTCATTAATAACTGAATGATCGGGTTGCTCTGAATTAGAATCCGACGTTAATTGTCAGCATATAACTTGCTGTATACGGGCTGTAAGAACGAAGACGGAATTCTGTAGCTGATGTACCACGTACTGATTCCGGATTTTCGTTGTTCGGCAAGCTGTTCAACAAATAACCCAGGTTACGACCTGTTGCTGTAACAGAAAGATTTTTAGCACCGATTTTTGACGCAATAGTTGAAGGAACACGATATGTCAATGAAACTTCACGAAGCGCGATGTAGTTTAGTTTGTGGTACCAATCGTCGTTAACGACACCCTGGCCCCAGCTGTTGCGACGGTAGATCCAAGATCCCAAGTGAACGGGTTCCAAGATTCCATTGTCAACACACTCTTGGTAAGTCATACCACCAATGGTTACGAGTTCACCCTGGATTGAAGTCGCTTTCGTTCCTTCAGCGAAGATACCCTGAGGGATGTATCCGTCGTTGTAGGTGATTCCTTTTGAATCGGCATACTGACTTGTCCAAGTGATACCTTCACGATACTTCAAAGAAGATCCGGTAGTACCGTAAGCCAAACCGTAACGGCTACCATAAGATGCCACATAACCACCGAAACGCATATCGAACGCAGCGCGTACGCTGAAGTTTTTGTAAGTAAGTCCGGTCGCGAACGATCCAAGGAAGTCAGGGTTCAAAGAACCGATCTTTTCAGCCTTATTGCTGCGCTGCGCATAAGCGGTGCGAGAATAATCCGTCCAAGCCAACACTTCCAAACCTGTAGCTTCGTCGATTTTCGGCTTCGCATCAGACATTAGGATACCATACTCACCACCAACCTGAGCGACACTACCGATACGGTAGTTACCATAGTCTACGCTACCGGAAAGTTTGATGAAATCGGCTACGTTTTCGTGAAGTGAAACGATTTTACTTTTGTTTTTCGTATAGGTGAAATCGATTGTCCATTCCCAGTTTTTGCTACGCCAAGGAACTGTATTCACTGCGATCTCTACCCCTTGATTCTGGATGTTACCCGCGTTGATCAGCTGAGTCTTGATACCAGAGAAGTAAGGTACGTCGATTTCCATGATCTGGTTTTTCGTATTTTCACGGTAGTAAGTCGCGTCGACATTGATCCGGTTCTGAAGGAATCTCCAGTCCAAACCAACCTCCCATGCATTTTTACGTTCCGGTTTCAAATCCGTACTTTTAGTGGTTGTAGCAAGACCTAGATCGTAGATGTATTTGTCTCCGAACTGAGTAGATCCAAGGCTGTAACCCGTATTGATGTAGTAAGGATCCGTATCGTTACCTACCTGTGCCCAAGATCCGCGAACTTTAGCGAATGAGATCCAAGTTGGAAGAGAGAAAGTCTCGCTCACGATCCATGAACCCGATACCGATGGGTAGAAATAAGAATAGTTACCGGTTTTGTTGGTGTAAACCAAAGCAGACGACCAGTCGTTACGACCTGTTACATCCAAGAATAATTGGTTTTTCCAGCTTGCTCCGGCCTGGAACGCTACCGAGTACATCCGTTTCGTACCTGTAACCGCTCCTTCGTATTTAACCTGATTTTTACTGTTGTTGATAAAGTACTGTCCCGGAACGATCAAACCTCCGTTTGTTTCAAGAGTCAGATACTGAACCGACTGATCGAAGAACTCACCGCGAACGAAACCGTGTACTTCGAAATCGTCGTTGAGGCGTTTGTTTACTGAGAAGTTGGCGTTCAAGTTAGCCTGGCGTTTGTCATAATTAGACAAGCTGTAATAACCGCCATCGTTTGCGTAACCTTGTCCGAGTTCTTTGCTTTCCGAACGTCTGAAGAAGTAGTTGTAGTTACCTTCAGCACGGAATGTCAACCAATCCAAGATATCCACGTTCAAGTTCAACGATGGGCGAACCATAGTTTCTTTCTGTGAATAATCGTTTTCATAGATTGAGAACCAAAGAGATCTACCCGGGATGTATGCGTACTCATCACCATACGATGAAGAAGCCACACCACCATGGAGACCCGCGTATTTCTTTTTCAAGCTGTTCGGATCGTATTGGTTCATCAAGCTACCGCCTGTGAAGTACTCCCCGAAGTTAGGAACCGCATTTCTTGGTTTTGAATTCGCGAAAGACATACTAGCCTCCAAGTTTACTCGGCTGGAGATCTGATGCGATGCTTTCGCTAGGAATGACAAACGATCGAATGTGTTGTTTTCAACGACACCGTTGCGTTTGTTGTAAGATAGAGACGTGTAGAACGTAGTCTTGTCGTTTCCACCTGTTACCGATACGTTGGTATTCGAGTTGAAACCGTTGCGATACATGTCTTTGTACCCGTTTTTCACAGCTTTGTACGCGCGCTCGGTTTTGTCGTAATACTCCATCATGGTTCCATCGAAAGGAAGACCCCATGCCATACCTATATCGGCGATAGCAGTCGGTTTTCCGTCAACGTTGTATGGAAGAGACGGATTCCAACGATCGTTCGTATCCAATCCGTAATCCACATAACCGGCGAACATACCCTGACCATACTTCATCTGAAGATCCGGCGTGTCATACACGTGGTCGATACCGAACGTTTGAGTAACGTTTACCCCGTAGCCGCTGTTTTTCTTACCGCTTTTTGTCGTAATCACGACAGCACCATTCAGACCGCGAGATCCGTATAGAGCCGTTGCGGCAGCACCTTTCAGTACCGAAACCGTAGCGAAATCATCGGGATTTAAGTTTTTCAATTCATTACCGTAGTCTTTCGAGTTAGACTCCCAGTCTGCATCTCCACCATTCGAGATAGAGTTGTCAAGAATAACACCGTCAATAACATAGATAGGTTGATTGTTTCCTTTTAGGGTCGAAGCACCACGGATCTGAATTTTCGTCGAACCGAACATACCACCGTCAGAACCTGAAATTTCAACACCGGCAACTTTACCTTGTAGCGATGCTACGGGATTGATTGAGTTGGCAGAAAGCAGATCATCACCTTTCATCTCCGTTACGGCATAACCCAGAGCTTTCGCTTCACGTTTCAAACCGAGAGCCGTAACGACTACTTCATCCAGTTTTTTTGTGTCTTCCGAAAGTTTTACCGATAGAGATTTTTGTCCGGTATAAGCGATTTCTTTTGTCTCATACCCGATGTAAGAAATCACGATGATATCGCCTTTCTTTACGTCGTCGATAGAGAAGTTTCCATCGAAATCACTCAAAGATCCGTTTGTCGTACCTTTTACTACGATACTGGCACCTACCACAGGTCCTTCAGCATCCGTTACTACCCCCACGACTTTGTTGCTTTGCTGAACCATATTTGTCGCAGCCTGTACATCGGCTGCAATCGCCGGCGTAATGACTGGTCCACATAAAGTAGCCAAAAGCAAAGAGAGTCCTACTTGCTTGTTCATTTTGGTCATGATAATGTGATTTTAAGTTGTTTGAGACGTTAATAATAAACGTTCTTTTATTTATTAGTTTATCAAATGCGTATAGACTATAGTTTATCCCGATTCTTATCGGAAGAAATGAGTTTTAAAAGGCATATCGGTTAAATATGAATAAGTTTTTTATGTGAATGATATATTGAAAAGTGAGAATCAATAGATACGAATAAGTGGATATGTGATTTTACATCATACGAGATTTGTATTTTTTCTTGGTCGTTAAAACTATGCTTATAAGGTTTGTACATTGAATTGATTATAATTAATCAATAATGAAAAAATTTCCTACTTGGTTTTTCATTGGCTATTGAGTGATATTACAATAGCGCATAAAGGCAACTATTTATAATATAAAAACTCTATTTATTCAATTAAAAATAATATTCACATTCTGTAATTGAATTTTTTTATTTTAATACTAGGGCAAATTAAATGCTTTATATTTAAATTATCATAATAATCAGAGCATTTTTTTTATTATTATTTTTTATAGATAGGATTTTGTGCCTGAGAATCAGTTTGAATTTAAAAGTAGAACGATTGGATAATTTAATGATTGTTTTTAGCTTATTAGTAATTAGTTATTAAATGAAAGCAAAATACCTCGTTTTTTGATGATTGGATAAAATCTGCTATTTGAAAAATATTCTTCATAAAAGCGGCTAAGGCTTTTCCAGCTACAAATAATTCGTAATTTCACGCGCCATAAAAACGCGAAGATGCGCGTAGTATATCCAAAACACACATTTGATTTATAGACATGAGACGTAAACCATTATTTATCTGTGCCTTATTGTTGAGTTCATCACTGGGTTATGCCCAATCGCCTTATAAGAAAGGCTGGATTGATTTTAATAAAAACGGTAAAAAAGACGTATTTGAAGATCCTACTCAACCGGAAGACGCGCGTATCGCGGATCTATTGTCTCAAATGACAACAGAGGAAAAAGCCGGACAAATGCTTACTGCGTTGGGTTGGGAGATGTATGAACGGAAAGGAAATAAAATAGAACTGACCGAAAAATTCCGAAAAGAAGTATCTGAAAATAAACTTGGTGGATTATGGGGATTCATGCGTGCCGATCCTTGGACACAGAAAGATTTCAAAACCGGGCTGAATCCGACGACTGCTCCTGCAGCATGCAATATGTTGCAACGTTATGTGATTGAAAATACCCGATTAGGGATTCCGGTCATGTTGGCGGAAGAGGCTATGCATGGGCACATGGCGATCGGAACGACCGTTTTTCCAACCAGCATCGGACAGGCCAGCACCTGGAATCCGGAATTGATCGAAGAGATGGCTGCGGCTACGGCTCTTGAATTACGAGCTCAGGGCGGTCATATCGGATATGGGCCGATCCTGGATCTGTCGCGTGATCCGAGATGGTCGCGTGTTGAAGAAACTTATGGAGAAGATCCGTACCTGATCGGTGAGATCGGAGTTGCTATGGTGAACGGTTTTCAGGGCGATGACTTGAAATCTCCTGAACGAGTGGCTTCCACCTTGAAGCATTTTGCAGGATATGCCTGGACGGAAGGTGGCCATAACGGGGGAAGTGCCAATATTGGCGAGCGAATGATGTATGAAGCCGTATTGCCTCCTTTCAAAAAAGCAGTCGATGCAGGAGTGCAGTCGGTAATGAGTTCTTATAACGAAATTGACGGAGTACCGTGTACATCCAATAAAGCGCTTTTGACAGATTTGTTGAAAGACCAGTGGGGATTCGACGGATTTGTAGTATCCGATCTGCACTCAATCGCCGGACTGGTAGGACACGGCGTTGCCAAAGATAAAAAGCATGCCGCATACCTGGCTTTGGAAGCCGGAATCGATAACGATTTAAGTGCGAAAGATATTCTGAACAGTACCAATGAATTGTTGGCTTCGGGCGAACTGGATCCGGCTATCGTTGATAACGCGGTAGAACGTATTCTTCGCGTGAAGTTTCGCTTGGGATTGTTCGATCAGCCTTTTGTGAACGAGAAATCGGCTGTAGTGAATAAAAAACAAAAAGAACACAGAGAGCTGGCTCGCGAAGTGGCACGTCAATCGGTCGTATTGTTGAAGAACGACAACGGAGTGCTTCCGTTGAAGAAATCAATCGAATCGGTGGCCGTAATCGGACCGAACGCGGATAATATCTATAACATGCTCGGAGACTATACCGCTCCACAAACTCAGGAAAGCGTGGTTACTGTTTTGGAGGGAGTGAAGAATCTGGTAGGCGATCAGACTCAGGTGAATTATGCCAAAGGCTGTGCGATCCGGGATATGGATGATTCGGATATGGCCAATGCCATAGAGGCGGCACGTAATTCGGACGCGGTTATCTTAGTGATGGGTGGTTCGAGTGCGCGTGATTTCTCTTCTTCGTTCGAAGCGACGGGTGCGGCTAAAGTTTCCGACAACAGCGTAAGCGACATGGAGGCTGGAGAAGGTTATGACCGTGCTACCCTGACCATGATGGGACGTCAGGAGGAACTTATGCTTGAAATTGCCAAACTGGGCAAGCCGACAGTCTTGGTTCTGATCAAGGGTCGTCCGTTGTTGCTAAACCAAGCTGTGGAAAACGTGGATGCCATTCTGGATGCCTGGTATCCGGGTGGAGAAGGAGGAAATGCTGTCGCGGATATTCTATTCGGCGACTACAATCCGGCAGGACGTTTACCGGTATCGGTTCCGAGATCGGTAGGACAGCTTCCGGTTTATTATAATACGAAACGTTCGGCGAACCGGGCAAAATATGTGGAGGAACCGGGAACGCCCCTTTATTCGTTCGGATATGGATTGAGCTATACCGATTTTGAATATTCGGATCTGAAGGTGTCTGTGTCGGGTACGACTACGGATCCGAAGGTTAACGTTTCGCTTGATGTGAAGAATACCGGAGCGCAAGGTGGTGATGAAGTCGTACAGCTATATGTGCGCGACGATGTGAGCAGCTTTACGACTCCCGACAAACAATTGAAAGCATTCAAACGAATTTATATTCCGGCAGGAGAAAGCCGTCGCGTAGAATTTGAATTGGGAAAAGATGCATTTGAACTTTATCGGGGTAATAATCACTATGAAGTGGAGCCGGGATCTTTTACGATCATGTGCGGATCTTCGTCGGATCAGATCTTACAAAAAAGCACGATT
>CAMTOW010000025.1 GCA_947074245.1 uncultured Bacteroidales bacterium
CAGTTCATATTGGATCCGCTGATCATGACAATCGTTAAGATCAGCCCTTATGTGATTACCAGTTTGCTTTTCACGCGCCTCTATATTATCATTCCGAATACACGGGTGCGTTTTAAGAACGCCTTTTGGGCAGGACTCGTTGCCGGAATCGGATTTCAGGTTTTTCAATACTTCTACATCAGCGGGCAAATCTGGGTTTCGAAATACAATGCCATTTACGGGAGTTTCGCCGCATTCCCCCTGCTGTTATTGTGGGTTCAGTTATCCTGGCTGATCTGTCTCTTCGGTGCGGAACTAGCGTATGCATCCCAAAACATCAAGAATTTCAACTTCGAAAAAGATTCCAATAACATCAGCCGAAGATATTTCGATTTCGTTTGTCTGTTGATTGCGACTCTCATCATCAAGCGTTTTTACAAACAACAACCGCCGCTTACCGTCGAAGAGATTTCTACCAATTATCAGATACCGTCGAAACTAACGGCTCAGGTACTCGGAAAATTAAGCGATATCGGCATTATCTGCGAAGTGATGAATGAAAACGAAAAAGATCATTCCTGGCAACCCGCGATGGATATCCACCAGATCTCCGTCGGTTTGGTATTAAACCGCCTCGATGAAGCCGGTTCCGAAGATTTTAAGATCGACCGGGATTACCTCTTCAGCAAAGAGTGGCAGTTATTAGTTCAAATGCGCGAAGAACAGATGCAAAAAGCAAACAGCATTCTGTTGCTCGATCTACAGTCATAAACCGAATCATATCCTATGATATAAATAAAGGGTCTTATCAAAATGATAAGACCCTTGTTTCATTGATGAGAAGATCGATCGTCAGCAATTGATTCCGCAACGGCTCTCCGGCTCCGGTGATTATCTTTATCACTTCCGCTGCCTGATAAGTTCCGATAATTCCGGGCATCACCCCCATTACACCCTTTATTTCCGAAGACCGGGCACATAATTCCGCCTCCTCCGGGAAAAGATCCCGATAAGAAGAGCCACCCTTGTAGTTGAATACCGCCACCTGGCCATGAAATTCGCCGATACATCCGTAAACGTAAGGCTTATCGTAACGAACCGACACATCATTCAATAAGTAACGAGTCGGATAGTTATCGCAGCCGTCAATCAGGATATCGTAATCAGCTACAATCCGATCCGCCAAATCCGAGTTGAAATAGGCCGGAAACAGGTCGATCCGAACTGCGGGGTTCAATGCCAAAAGTCGTTCTTTGGCACACTCCACCTTCGATTTCCCGATCTGATCCGTGGTATACAATACCTGCCGCTGCAAATTGGATATCGAAACGACGTCCGGATCGACAAGTCCGATCCGCCCCACTCCGGCTGCCGCCAGATAAAGCGCGATGGGAGAACCGAGTCCGCCCACGCCGACCAACAAGACAGATGCGTTTCTCAAACGCATCTGTCCCTCTTCTCCGATTTCAGACAATCGGATATGCCGATCGTATCGTTCTCGATCTAATTCATAATCGCATCCCAGTCTTTCCATATCGCTTCGTACCCTGCTTTTTTAATTGCCAGTTCTATTTCTTGCGGAGTGCGATCATCCGCCATCACCCACTGCTCCAAAGCCTGCGGATAAGTCACGTATCCTCCCGGCTCTGTTTTTGAACCCGCGCTCATCGAGGTTACCCCCAGCGTGCATAGATTATTTCGCATATCCGGCGACTCTCGGGTGGATAAGGCGATCTCGACGTCGTGATCGAAAAGTCGGAAAGCGAATATCACCTGAGCCAATTGCCGGTCAGACATTACCACGTTCGGTTTGAAGCCTTCTCCTTCGTGAGGTCGGATTCGCGGGAAGGAGATCGAATACCGGGTTCTCCAGTATTTCTTTTGCAGGTGTCGCAGGTGGTGTGCCATCATGGCCGCATCCGTGCGCCAGTCTTCCAAACCGATCAAAACGCCCAATCCCATTTTCCGGATACCCGCCCGGCCTAGTCTTTCGAACGTATCCAATCGATAATTGAAATCCCGCTTCTTTCCGGCAGGATGATAAATACCGTACCGCTCTTTGTGATAAGTTTCCTGATATACGTATACACCGTTCAGTCCTTCGGCAATCAGTTCCTCATATTCATGTTGTTCGAGCGGCTGTACTTCGATTGATATGTTGGAAAAATATCTTTTCGCAATCCGAATCGCATTCTTCAGATACTCTACTCCCGCGTGTTTGGGAGACTCACCCGTTACCAAAAGAATATGATGAAAATCTCCCAATTTCTGAATGGCTTCCGCTTCCCGGACAATTTCCTCTTCGGTCAATACAACCCGTTTGATGGGATTATTATGATTGAATCCGCAATAAACGCAATGATTCGTACAAGCATTCGTCAGATACATGGGAATATACATCTGTATCGTTTTTCCGAATCGCTGCTGTGTATATATCCGGCTTTTTGCAGCCATCTGCTCTAAAAACGGTTCAGCCGCTTCCGAGATCAAAGCCAGGAAATCATCGGCATCCAACTTCGTCTTTCTTAAAGCCAGCTCCACATCCCCGGTCGTTTTCGAGGCGATCCGCTCCGAGATTTCCGACCAATCGTATTGGTCTATCTTTTCGGTAAATTTCATGATTTATTTTTTTAATCGGCACACTCTTTCGAAAGCTTCATCGCACAGAAATTCGGTCCGCACATCGTACAGAAATCCTCATCGGTCTTGGAACCCTCTTTGTAGTATTCCATAGCCCGTTCGGGATCCAACGATAAATTGAACTGATCTTTCCATCTAAAATCAAAACGAGCTTTACTCAACGCGTAGTCGCGCAAATGAGCGCCCGGGTGTTGTTTGGCCAAATCCGCGGCATGGGCAGCGATCTTATACGTGATCACCCCGTTACGAACATCTTCCTTATTCGGCAAACCCAGATGTTCTTTCGGTGTCACATAACAAAGCATCGCGGTTCCATACCAACCGATCTGAGCGGCTCCGATCGCAGACGTGATGTGGTCGTAGCCGGGAGCGATATCCGTAGTCAGAGGTCCGAGCGTATAGAACGGCGCTTCATGACACGCTTTCAACTGACGATCCATATTCTCTCTGATCTTATGCATCGGAACGTGTCCCGGACCTTCGATGATCACCTGTACATTGTGTTTCCACGCCTTTTCCGTCAGAATCCCTAATGTATCGAGTTCGGCAAATTGAGCCTCATCGTTCGCATCGTGGATTGATCCGGGGCGCAGACCGTCTCCCAAGGATACCGCTACGTCATACGCTTTCAATATTTCACAGATCTCATCAAAATGATCAAACAAGAAGTTTTCGCGATTATAGGTTTTACACCATTTGGTGATGATCGATCCGCCGCGCGATACGATACCGGTCAGGCGATTCAACGAATAAGGGATATTTTCCAGCCGAACGCCAGCATGAATCGTGAAATAATCCACCCCTTGCTCCGCCTGTTCGATCAACGTATCCCGATAGATTTCCCAGGTCAGATCTTCGATCTTTCCATTCACTTTTTCCAAAGCCTGATAGATAGGCACCGTTCCCACCGGAACCGGACAGTTTCGAATGATCCATTCTCTCGTCTCGTGGATATTATCGCCCGTAGACAGGTCCATCAACGTGTCGCCGCCCCAACGGCAACTCCATACCGCTTTTTCTACCTCCTCTTCAATACCCGACGACATCGCCGAATTACCGATATTTGTATTGATCTTCACCAAAAAGTTTCGTCCGATAATCATCGGCTCAGCTTCGGGGTGATTCACGTTGGCAGGTATAATCGCCCGGCCGCAAGCAATCTCATTGCGTACGAATTCAGGCGTAATGTGCGATTCAAGCCCGGCTTCCTGCAAGTTCTGATTTTCACGAATAGCCACATATTCCATTTCGGGAGTAATCACTCCCTGACGCGCCAGGTAAAGCTGTGTGATCTCTTTTCCTTCCGCCGCGCGATACGGGCGATGAGTTTGAGGAAAACGGATCGAATCCAACGACGGGTCCGCCAGACGCATCCGTCCGTACTCCGAACTGATATGATCCAGTCGTTCGATGTCCGGATTGGTATCGATCCAAGCCTGACGCATACGCGGCAGCCCTTTCCGCAAATCAATATCGAACGAAGCATCCGTATAAGGTCCGCTCGTATCATATACGCACAACGACCCGTTGGATAACTTCTTCTTTTCGCCATTCTCTATTTTCACGCTATCGGTAAGGCGAATCCGTCGCATGGCAACTTGGATGGGAAAAAGTTTTCCCTCCACATATTCTTTTTTGGAATTCGGAAATTCCTTTCTCGTCACATTATCTAATTTCATAATCAGTCAAAGATTTTATACGTTTTATTTCATCATACATTCAGAAACGCGGTCAGCGGACTGCTTGCTACCGCCTCCGCCTCTTGTCGGGGCATTCCCGCTTCAAAAGCCATACGTCCCGATTCCACGGCCATTCTGAAAGCCTTCGCCATCGCTACCGGATCGCCCGCGATCGCAACAGCCGTATTCACCAACACAGCGTCTGCTCCCAGTTCCATCGCTTCCGCCGCGTGGGATGGGGCTCCGATTCCCGCGTCCACGATTACCGGCACGTTGCTTTGCTCAATGATGATATTCAAGAAATCACGGGTCAGCAATCCCCGGTTGCTACCGATCGGAGCACCGAGCGGCATCACCGCTGACGCACCCGCTTCTTCCAAGCGTTTACACAATACCGGATCAGCCGGAATATACGGCAGAATCACAAACCCTTCACGAGCCAGTATCTCCGTCGCTTTCAACGTTTCGATCGGATCCGGCAGCAAATAGCGAGGATCGGGATGAATCTCCAGTTTCAACCAGTTGGTTCCAAACGCCTCACGAGCCAAACGGGCCGCGAAAACCGCTTCTTCCGCGGTACGCACACCCGACGTATTCGGCAACAGATGAACCCGATTCACAGGGATATGCTCCAACATCGGATCATGCTCCTCATCCATCCGAATACGTTTCATGGCCACGGTAACCATTTCCGAACCCGAAGCGACGATCGCTTCTTCCATCATTTGATTCGAACTGAATTTCCCCGTACCTAAAAAAAGCCGGGAGCCGAATTCTCGTCCGGCGATCACAAGTTTCTTCATATATCTTTCATTTATAGATTTTACATTCACATCAAACGCATGATTCTTTCCACTTCCCGTTGGGGATTCTCTTGATTAAGTATCGCCGAAGACATCGCTATGCCCGACAGACCGACCGACAGCAACGCCGGAATATCATCATATTCGATCCCGCCGATCCCGACGATCGGGATATGAATCCCTTTCTCTCGGCAAGCATCGAATATGTCTTCATATCCGCCGATTCCCAATAGAGAGCTCAAGTTCTTTTTCGTTTGCGTAAAGCGAAAAGGTCCCAAGCCGATGTAATCTACTCCTTTGGAAACCAAAATTTCGATATCGTCGAACGTATTGGCCGTTCCTCCGATAATCTTCTCCTGTCCCAAAAGTTTACGGGCATCCACAGGATCCATATCGTTTTTACCCAGATGAACGCCGTCGGCATCAGCCTGCAATGCGATATCCGCGTGATCATCGATTATCAATACCGCGTCGTATTCACGACACATCTTCCGAAGTTGAACGGCATTCTCCAGTAATTCTTTTTTGTCTGCGTCTTTCATTCGCAGCTGAATCCATTTGCAGCCACCTTTCAGTGCGAGTTCGGCACCTTCGAGATAATCATACATCTCGTTGCGATGCGTTATAAATTGGAGTTGCTTCATAGAGCTGTTGCTTTTATAAGTTGTTTCAAACGTCTGACTAAGGCATCCCGGTCGGAATCTTCCCGATAAGGATTCCATAAGTATCCCAAAACCGCGATACCACCGAATCCCTTTTGATGAAGATCGGGTATGTTGGCGGGACAGATCCCACCCAATGCCACGACCCGATCATCAATCGTCCCCGACAGAGCCGCATCGAATAATTCGCCGTCCGAGAAAGCCCGATGATATCCCTGCTTGGAAATACTGTCGAAAACCGGACTCAGAAAAAGATATCCGCTCACGCTCGGCCGCAACCGGTCGAGTTCGGCCAACGAATGACAGGACGCGCTAAATGGGATTCCCTTTCGGGTGGAAGATGAATTGCGTCTATTGAGGTGGATTCCTTTCAGCGAAAACCGTTCCTGCAATCCGTAATGATCGTGAAGAATGATTTTCGAGTGCCATTGCGAATCAACCGCGTCGATCAACTCCGACAGATCTTCTTCAGACGAACCCGGTTTCCGCAAATGGAAATATTCCAGTCCCGCTTCAAAGAGAGCATCGATCGCTTCCGCCTCATTCCTCAAGTATTCCGGATCGGATATTACGATGAGCTTCATACGTTATCCTCCGCAAGCAGCCTTTATAATGATGACATCATCATTTTCCTTCAAAACCAGGGAGTCCCACTCCATTCGATTGATCACACGTTGATTTACGGCTACGGCAATACCCGGTTTCTTCATTTGAAGTTCCGTCATCAAATCGCCAAGGGTTTGAGATTCGTCGATCAACTTTTCCTGATTATTGATTCTTATTTTCATGGAGTTGTTTTTTAATGTTTAAACTATGGGGAGAGAAGAAATGATTCAGAGGTCCGTGTCCCGAACCGACGAAAACCGAAGCTCCGGACAGGATCGCCTGATTGACGTATCGGTTGGCCTCGATGACGGCATCCTTCAATGAATAGCCTAAGGCCAAGTAAGCAGCTATGGCTGAAGACAATGTGCAGCCGGTCCCGTGGGTATTGGGCGTATTGATCTTTTTATTTTCAAGCAAAAGCGGTTTTTCACCACGGATCAAAAGTAAGTCCGTCATTCTGTCCCCTTCCAGATGTCCCCCTTTCATCAACACGCCGTTACATCCCAGTTCGAGCAAGGCGTCACCCGCTCGATAAAGATCCTGCAAAGTTTCAACTCTCATTCCGGACAACAAGGAAGCTTCGTATGTATTGGGAGTAAGTAAGGTGGCGATAGGAAACAAGCGCTTGATATAAAGATCGAGCAGTGTATCGGCAGTGAGGGAGTCGCCGCTTGTCGCCACCATAACCGGATCGACGATGATATGACGCGAAGAATTCTCTTCGAGCAGATCCGCGACGCGTTCCAGGACCAACCCATTGTGCAGCATGCCGAGTTTGACCGCGTCTATATGGATATCGGAACAAACCGCTTTGATCTGTTCTGCTATAAAATCAGGAGAGATTGGAAAAATGCCCGATACGCCGGTGGTATTTTGAGCTGTGAGTGCCGTGATGACGGAGGTTCCGTAAACACCCAGGGAGGAGAATGTCTTTAAGTCAGCCTGGATTCCCGCGCCACCTCCGCTATCAGAGCCGGCGATGGTCATGGCTGTGGGATAGGTCTTTTGTTTCATATTCGATACGATCTGAATGAAACAAGAGAATACGAGATGCACGATACGCTTACACGTATCGAATCCACCAACAATCCCTACGTCGGTATTAACCGCATCAGGTTCGCGGGGTATGATCTCAGCCTTTGACAGAAAGGCACCCCCTTGTTTCAGATTTTTGACAAAAGAACAAAAGATTCCATATATTATCAAGAATTTATAAAAAGATATTTAACCCATACCCTCCACAGATCGCTCCCGCCCATTTTCAAAGAAGAAGAACCATTTATGCGACAGTCCGTTATATAAAAAAACAAAAGTATGACGAATTACGATTTTGCATGTACCGGACTGGCGCTGACCTCCGGTGACGGGAGTTTCATCCAAGGGCGCACCATCGAATGGGGAGCCTCATCGCTTTCGAGTCTTTATGTCGTATGTCCGCGCAACCATTCCTTTCGTTCCTACACGCCTTCCGGACAGAACGGTCTTTCTTACCCATCCCGCTACGGATGGGTCGGATTGTCGATCGTCGAAGATCTGTTCATAGCCGAAGGCTTGAATGAAAAAGGGCTTTCCGCCGGATTTTTCTATTTTCACGGATGTGGCGCCTATCATCCCTATGATCCGCAACAAAACGAAAAAACTTTATCCGATATGCAATTCGTATCCTGGATGCTATCTCTTTTCGCCACGGTCGATGAAGTAAAAGAAGCGGTGAAGGAGATTCGTCTGGCGGGCATATTCCCTCCCGAAGAGGGTAACTCCACGTTCCATTATCGGTTGGCAGACGCATCGGGCAAACAGATGGTCATCGAGATCATCAACAACGGAGAGATCCATTTTTACGACAACATCGCAGGCGTAATTACCAATTCGCCGGGTTATGAATGGCATATCGCCAATCTCAACAATTATATGAATCTGCGCCCGGGGAGTGTGGCAAACCATAAATTAGGCAATGTGGCGCTTTTTCCTTACGGATCCGGTTCCGCGATGATGGGATTGCCCGGCGATATAACCCCGACATCCCGTTTCGTCCGAATCGCGTTTTATCAGGCGACAGCTCCCGTACAGGCGCACGCTTTCGATACGATTACGCAATGCTTCCATATCCTCAACAATTTCGATATCCCCATCGGAATCGTGCATGAGACGGATTATAAGAACGAGTTACCGAGCGCTACCCAATGGACGTCGGTCATCGATCTGACTTCCCGTTCGGTTTATTACCGGACCGCTTATAATTGCAACATCCGTAAAATCGATCTGAGCAAAATCGATTTCTTCGCAATCCGTTATCAATCGCATCCGCTTGATCCGGAATTGAAGCAGCCGATCGAAGAGATCTCAATCGGATGAAGTAAAAAAATAACCGTTTCGGATTTGATTACCGAATGTCATCGTTCCATCGAAAAAGCTTTTTGAATATATTTGACTATTCATCCATTTATTTCACAGAATCTTTTACGATACCGACCAATGAATCAAATCAATTATCTGCCGTTATTTCTTTTACCCTCTTTGTCCTGTCATGCTTCCGATAATAAGACCGCACCATCGCCGAATATCATTCTATTCCTGGTCGATGATATGGGATGGCAAGACACCTCTCTCCCCTTTTGGAGCGACACGACACATCTGAATCGGCTTTACGATACGCCCAATATGGAACGCCTTGCCAAACAAGGCGTGTTGTTTACACAGGCCTATGCGTGCAGTGTGAGTTCTCCGACGCGATGCAGTCTTCTGACGGGAATGAACGCCGCCCGGCATCGGGTTACGAACTGGACTCTCGAAAAAAACAAAAGCACAGACGATCAACACACCGTTTTGGAGTTTCCGAAATGGAATGTCAACGGAATCAGCCGGACTGGAGGAATCGCATATACAACGCAAGCCGATCCATTTCCCGCTCTCCTCAAGGAGAACGGTTATCACACCATTCATTGTGGTAAAGCGCATTTCGGAGCCATCGATACTCCCGGAGAAGATCCGCTTCATTTCGGATTCGACGTCAATATCGCCGGACATGCGGCCGGAGGGTTGGCCAGCTATTACGGTGAAGACAACTACGGAATAAAGAAAAACGGAGAGAATCAATCCCTTTTCGCGATTCCCGGACTTGACCGATATCACGGCACACCCACGTTCGCAACCGAAGCACTTACCCAAGAAGCGATCTCTGCGCTGAACGATGCTCAGTCACTCAATCAACCCTTTTTCCTGTATATGTCTCATTACGCGGTTCATATCCCCATCCAGCCGGATCCTCGTTTTTATGACAAGTATCTCCAAAAAGGAATGGTACCGACCGAAGCCGCTTATGCGTCGCTCGTAGAGGGAATGGATAAAAGTCTGGGCGATCTGATGGACTGGTTGGAGAGCAATAAACAGAGTGAAAATACCGTCATCCTCTTTATGTCGGACAACGGCGGATTAAGCGCCGTCGCACGAGGTGGCGAAGCCCATACGCACAACTATCCGTTAAACAGCGGGAAAGGATCCGCTTATGAGGGTGGAATCCGAGAACCGATGATCGTCTCCTGGCCCGGCACAACACCACAAAACAGCCGATGCAACACCCCGGTGATCAGTGAGGATTTCTATCCGTCCATTCTTGAGATAGCCGGAATCGACAACTACAAGACCATACAGCAAATCGACGGAAAAAGTTTTGTACCGCTCCTGTCTCAACCGCAAAGGAACTCTGAT
This sequence comes from uncultured Bacteroidales bacterium, assembly GCA_947074245.1. GTDB lineage: Bacteria > Bacteroidota > Bacteroidia > Bacteroidales > JAUNSR01 > JAUNSR01. The sequence continues at coordinate 10,078 of CAMTOW010000025.1, forward strand.
TCGCGCCCTCTCTTCTGGAATTTCCCCAACAACTGGGGACCTTCCGGACCCGGGATCGGAGCTACCTGCAGCGTCCGCGAAGGCGACTGGAAACTGATCTACTTCTATGAAACGGGAGTGATGGAGTTGTACAACCTCAAGACCGATATCGGGGAGAAAAACAATCTCGTCGAAGCGAATCCCAAACGAGTTAAAAAGATGGCTCGAACCTTGGGCAAATCCATGCGCGGCATGGACGCTCAGCGCCCCTCTTTCAAAGCGACAGGATCTCCCTGCCCATGGCCTGATGAGTATTTACAAAACAACTAATCCCATTATCAATAAAAAAGCTGATTATCTCGATACGATAATCAGCTTTTTTTATTGACAGGTTTTTCAGTTCAACAGCAAACGTACTCTTCTTGATAATTCAGGATCCGCTTTTTCGAAAATAGCGAGTTGACGCTCGATGATTTCCTGCCGACGGTCGGTCTTTATCTGGTTCATGGTAAAAGCGATCACTTCGACCAATCGCTGTTTTTGCCCCTCATCCATCACATCGCGGAATAATACACCCGGTTGAGTGAAGTAATCATCATGACGCATTCCGGCGTTTCGATCGTAATAGTCGATGATATTATCGGCAATCATTTGTGGAGGAATCCGGTATTTCTTTTCCTGTACGATATCGTCGAAACTGTTTGGTCGATAATTCGGCGAAGCTCCTCCGTTCTCTCCGAAATTCATCGAGCCGTCGCGCTGATAGTTGTGTACGGGACAGATCGGACGGTTTACCGGCAGCATCTCATAATTCACGCCCAACCGATAACGATGTGCATCCTGATAGGCGAACAGACGCCCTTGCAACATCTTATCCGGCGAATAAGAGATTCCGTCGACGAAATTGCTCGGATCGAAAGCGGCCTGTTCCACACTGGCGTAGTAATTATCCGGAATTTTATTCAAGGTCAGCACCCCTACTTCGATCAGCGGAAAATCCTTATGCGGCCACACTTTGGTCACGTCAAACGGATTAAACGACAAATCGGTGGCTTGCTGTTGCGTCATCACTTGAATCTTAAGCGTCCAACTCGGAAAATCCCCTTTCTCAATGGATTCCACCAAATCCCGCTGACACCAGTTCGCGTCTTTTCCGGCCATTTCCATCGCGTCTGAGTTGGTAAAACTCTTAATACCCTGATTGGTTATGAAATGGAATTTCACCCAAACCAAATTATTATCCTTATTGATCATCGAGAACGTATGGCTGCCATAACCGTTCATATTCCGATAGGTATACGGTATTCCGCGATCACTCATCAGGATCATTACCTGATGAAGGCTTTCGGGATTAAGACTCCAGAAATCCCATGCCATCGTCATATCGGGGCAATTCGTTTTCGGGTCGCGTTTCTGCGTATGGATAAAATCAGGAAATTTCTTGGCATCCTTGATAAAGAACACCGGAGTATTATTCCCTACCAAATCCCAGTTTCCCTCTTCCGTATAGAATTTCACGGCAAATCCGCGAGGGTCTCTTACCGTATCGGCACTTCCCCGCTCGCCTCCCACCGTACTGAATCGAACGAATACCGGTGTTTCTTTTCCGATTTTATCGAATAGCGATGCTCGTGTATATGCCGTGATATCTTGAGTTACTTTAAACACACCGAATGCTCCGCTCCCTTTGGCATGTACGACTCTTTCGGGAATTCTCTCTCTGTTAAAGTGTCCCAGCTTTTCAATCAGGAATCCGTCTTGAAGCAGCACAGGCCCTTCCTGACCGACAGTTTGCGAATCTTCATACGAATATAGCGGCGCGCCGCCGGCCGTGGTCAAAGTCT
>CAMTOW010000026.1 GCA_947074245.1 uncultured Bacteroidales bacterium
TCTGCGCCTTTTTCGCGCCCGTGCGACGCTCACATCGGAATTTGAGCGGATCGTGGAGATCGATCGCCGACGAATGGCCGCGCGCAATCAGACAGGCATCGTGCCGAAACAGGGCATACGCATCTTCCCTCGTCGGATAGCGGTGATAAATTGGCGCAATCAGTTTATAGTTCCATTCGAATATCCCGTTTTCATGTAGTTAAGCGATAGCAGCTTCGAAAAGCTCCCTCACGTCTGCTATTGTCGCAGAAGGGGAAAGGATAAAACCGCCATAGGTGAGTCCCTGGTGAGAGTGATAGACATTCTGCCGTACATTTCCAGGCAATAACGCACAAGGAACGGACTTATCGGTATAAAAAAGCAGGGAATGGTCGGCGAAACGATCGGAATGATAATCCATATAGGAGCGGTTGAAGAGGAATGTCCCGTTTCGGGAATTCTCGACCAATTCATTCCATTCGTTGATCAGGGAGGCATCATAACGAACGATCCGCATATTTGAAGTCTTTAAATTCGTGGTAATCGCGGATATAGTCCGCTTCGTCATATTTGTGAGAGGCCAGCACCATACAGATGGCACCGCCGGAGAAATTGATGAGTTCGCGCCAGATGCCCGGAACAATAAGAAGCGCCTTATCGGGACGATCGAGACGAATGACACGACGGTCTGCACCATCGTCAATCACAATATCGAAACTTCCGCTGGCGGCAACGATATACTGATACAACCGGCGATGAGCATGGCCACCCCGTTCGGCCCCAGCCGGAACATCGTAGAGGTAGTAGACCCGACGAATGTCAAAAGGAATTTCATTGCCGTTATTGAGTGAAGTCAGGTTTCCCGCCCGATTGTGCACACGGGGAAGCTGATTGACGGTACAATCGTCGACCGTAGAAGTAAGGCTTCTCATTTTTTCAAATTCAGATATTCGTTGAAATCGCGTATGTAGTCCGCTTCGTCGAAGGAGGTGGAACTAAGAACCATACAAAGCGAATTGGTAGAAAAGTTATCGAGCGTACGCCAAGTCATGCGAGGTACGAAGATCCCTTTGTAGGATCGGTTGAGATGGAAACGTGACTCTTTGGTCCCATCGTGAAGAACCACATCGAAACTTCCGGAAATGGCAACGATAAATTCATCCTGATCCCGGAAAGCATGAGATCCGCGGATCTCTCCACCCGGAACATCATAGATCCAATAAACACGTCGTATTTCGAAAGGAATATGAGCTTCGCTTTCTATAAAAGAGAGATTTCCCCGATCATCGGGAATGCGAGGCAGCTGAATGAGACGAATTTCGTTGTTATTTTCCATGGAGAGCGAGCTTTTATTTGGCAAGCCAATGTTCGGGGTTCAATTTGGTCGTTTCTTTCCAGATCTGGAATTGCATCTTGGTCAGATTACCCTCTTCGGTATCGGTATAAATCTTACCGATCGACTGACGGGTTTTCACCTGATCGCCCGATTTGACATACACTTCGCTCAGGTTGGAATAAACCGTGAGGTAATTACCGTGACGGATGATGACCGACGTATTATAGCCCGGAGGCATGAACACCATGGAAACGACACCATCAAATACGGCGCGCGCTTCGGCACCCGGTTTCGCCTGCAGATCGATTCCACTATTATTGGTCGTAACGTATTTCAGCTGAGCATGCTGTTGCTGGCCGAAACGACCGACAATCATATAACTTCCGTTGACCGGAGAAGGGAGTTTCCCCTTATTCTTCTCAAAACTACCGGAGAGAGCCGTTTCGGTTTTATCCATGGCATATCCTCCTTTTACGGCAGCCTTCGTATCTTTTTTGGCAGCAGCCTTACGAGCTTCCTCTTCGATGATCTTCTGGATCTGACGATCGAGGTCGTTGGCCTGTTTCTGCTGTTTCTTAAGTTCTTCTTGAAGCGTCTTCTGTTTTTTCTGAAGGTCTTTTACAATTACCTGCTGATCGGCTTCCTTGCGACGAAGCGCATTGGTCTCCTCATGCCGTTCGGTGAGCAAGCTTCTCTTATCGTGCTTGCGGGATTCGAGAAGAGCCAATTTTCCGTCGAGCTCGGTTTGTTTATCGGATATTTGTCGCGCCTGATCTTTGCGCCAACGGGAGTATTCGTGGAGATAACGTAAACGACGATAAGACTGAGGCACACTTTCGGCCGAAAGGATAAAAGTCAACTCGTCGACACCATTTCGCTTATTATACATGCTGCGTATCGCCTTTCCGTATTTATCCTTCTTGACTTCAAGATCTTTCTGTAAAATCCGGATTTCGTTGTTGGTCAGATTCTGTTCTTTTTCGATTTCGGATATCTCTTGATTGAGGGTACCGATCAATTTGCGACGCGTCTTGATCTCCTGACCGAGCACGTTTAGCTGATTGAGCGAGCTCATGGTAGATTTCTTGGTATCGCTCAACATCCGGTTGGTCTCTTCGATCATTTCCCGGGTGTTGCGTTTGAGCCGTTCCAGTTCGCTCATCTTCTTCGAAGACTGCGCTACGGCAACGGCAAGCATCAGAAAGCATCCTGCAATGAATAGAAATCTTTTTTTCATTTGATCAGTCCCATAATAAGATCCTCCAGTCCGATACGAGAGTAGGACGAAGGAACCGAGAATTGCATATTCAGAGATTTATTAATTTCGATTTTAGAATAAACGAACTCCGCACGAATCATATTCTTCGACGAAGCGTATTCGAGTTTGCTGTCTTTCGGGAACGAAACACCGCCCGTAGGAGAAAACTGACTGTAGGACCATGTAACCGATTGCGTATTGCGCGGGTCGGAAACACGAGTCTGAGAAAGACGATCGTCGGTATCGATGAAGAAGTTGAGGTTGAACAAATCCTGATCTTTAAGACGAGCAACCAGAAGACCATCGCTCTCGGTGCGCCAAGAAAAACCCGTGAAATCGGAAGAAACCAGATTCTCTTTTCCAGGCATAAACATGGAGTTCATAAAAAGCGCCTGCAAAGTGGAGAAATTCACCGTTACGGGCAGTTTTTCGCGATATGCAACAATCGATTCGGCAACATATCTCTTGTTGATTCGATCGAGCATACGAACGCTATCGTTGGTGAGTTCGACGCGGAACACTTCGATCCCCAAAAGCGGTTGAACGGATATCTGCAACCGTTCGTCACGGATGATGCGGATCGTGCCATTGACACTGACCGGTTTTTTGCCCGCATCCAGGGTCATATTCACTTTGGCCTGAAACGTATTGAACGGAAGCGTATTATCGAGCTGAGCATCGAAACGAGCCTGCTCGTTGATCCGGCTTATCTCTTTGGAGGGAGAAATCTCTTTCTGTTTCTTACATGATGAAAATCCGGCAAGAAGAGTCAATCCCAAAATCGGTAGGATGTATTTACGATTCATTCGGCTATGTATGTTTTTGTTTCGATCTTACGAGGAAGCATTTTAGACTCGCTTCCCAATTCGAGCGCTTTTTCCCATTGTTTCAAGGCCTCTTCGACCTGACCATCCATAAAAAGGATATCACCATAATGCTCCAAAATCTCCGGGCTCTTATCGCCCCCATTGTTGATCGCACTCTGGATGTAGAAACGAGCCAGCATGTAGTTGCCCTGTTGGAAATAAACCCAAGCATAGGTATCGAGATAGGTGGAATTGTTCGGTTCGAGTTTGACCGCCATTCCGCTCATCCGTTCGGCTTTGGAAAGATCGGATTTATCCAACGAAAGGAAGTAACTGTAGTTATTGAGAACACCAATGTTTTTCTCATTGTATTTGAGCGCCTCATCATAAGCTTCATACGCTTTGACGTTGTCGTTCATTTTATGATAAACGTCGCCAACCTGCCCCCAAAGATCGGAGATCATCTGAACATTACGCTGATCGATCCGCTGGAGCGCTTCCAGATAGGTTTCGAGCGCCTGTTGCGGCTCTTCCGCCATGGAGTGTCCTACCCCTTTATACAGATAGAATTCCGGTTGATCCGGAAAATACAAAAGCGCACTCCGGGTGACATCGACAACATCCTTCCAATTCTCTTTTTTCATCGCAACGCCCAGCAACTGCATCCACAGGCGCTTCTCGTTGGGATTGAGATCGACCGCATAGCCAAGCTGTTCGCGCGCCTCATCGAATCGCTCCACGGCAAGAAGAAATTCGGCATAAAGGCCGTGAACTTCGCTTACCTGAGGGTGCTGATCGAGAATGGTCGTAAACAATGAATCGGCATCGGCAACCGATTCTTTCTTCTGAAGAATGGTTGTCAGATAACCGGTTAGGATATCGATCTTCGTTTCCACATCCAATTTTTCATTGACCAACGCGTTGCGCACCAATTCGTTGGAAGCGGCTATATCGCCGATGCTGTTGTAGTAGTTGGCTCTCGAAACAAGCAAATACACATTATCCGGCTCTACTTCGGCAGCCTGATCATAAGCAACGCGAGCTTCGGGCAACATCCCCGCATTGAGGTAAAGGTCGCCCAAAAGGATTTGATACTGAAAATTGTTGGGATAAGCAGCTATGAGTTTACGAATCTCGGCAAAAGCATTGTCGGGTTCGTTGAGCAACATATACAACCGATGTTTTTCGAGCGTAATGGGTTCCATCACTCCCATATTTTCTTCGAGTTTGTTGAGCGCACCAATGGCTTCGACAGGACGGTTGAGTTGAGTAAATACATCCGCCATCGAGTAATGAATTTCAGGCTTTTCGGGATAGTGCAAACTCAGGTTCTGATAAACATCAATGGCTTTCTCGCTCATGTTGAGATTGTGAAGGAGATGAGCCTCCATCATTCCGTACCAATAGTTGTCGGGATCGACACGAGACGCACCCTGCAAGTATTCGAGCGCCAGATTGGGGCGACCGAGACGCAGGTAGTAATTGGCCAGCTCATAACGCACGGGAGCACTTGCGGTATCGACCGAAACGGCTTTGCGCAAGAGATCGAACGCAGCATCATTCTTACCCTGATGCTTCATGCGATTGGCTTCGAGAAAATAGTAATTGAACTTACGCCGTTCGGCTGAAGAAAGATGATCTTCGCCCGCTAGACGCGTTATTTTTGAGGAAGAGGCACATGCTGTAAGCAATAGCCCTGCCATAATGATCTTAATCCATCTGAGACACTTCATCCTGAAAATCTGATTTAAGCGGTAGATACGCAAACGACCCGATGAGGGGAATGCGAAGATTATTTGCCCGTATGTCCGAAACCGCCGGCACCGCGTTGAGAATCCTCAAGCGAGTCGGTCTGCTGCCAACTTACGCGTGTATAAGGAGCCACGACCATCTGACAGATCCGTTCACCATCGTTGATCGTAAAATCTTCGTCGGAAAGATTGATCAGGATCACCTTGATTTCGCCACGGTAATCGGCATCGATCGTGCCGGGTGTATTTACAAGAGAGATACCGTGTTTGATCGCCAATCCGCTACGGGGACGAATCTGCGCCTCATACCCTTCGGGTAACTCAATAAACAAACCGGTAGGGACAAGGGTTCTCTGAAGCGGTTTGAGCGTGATCGGTTCAGACAGGTTGGCACGTAGGTCCATTCCCGCAGACATAGCGGTAGCATAGGCAGGAAGCGGATGATTCGACTGATTGACAATCTTTACATTCATAAGCTGATTCTTAAAAAAAATGATTCATTTATCTTGCGAAAATAGCGAAATCCCCCGAATGGCTGCTTAACTTTCGCCAATTAATCAGAGATATATGCCTTTTTCATTACATTTGTTATAGCAACATTAGGATTCACGTAAAAGCGATGAACACAGACCAAACCCATAACAACCCGCAACCATCATCCCAACGGATGAATTGGGGTAAACTCTTATCCTCGAAACGTTTCGGTCAGGAAAAGTATCATGACGAACGTAAACATTCCCGTACAGACTTCCAACGCGATTACGATCGATTGATCTTCTCATCGCCTTTCCGACGATTACAAAACAAGACACAGGTATTTCCTCTTCCCGGAAGCGTATTCGTACACAACCGACTGACCCATAGCCTTGAAGTTGCCTGCGTAGGGCGCTCGCTCGCCAATATGGTAGCCAATGAACTATCGGAACGATACGCCAATGAGCCCTGGTTGCCCCAATTGCAAGAGATCGGGGCGGTAGTGGCCGCGGCTTGCCTTGCGCATGATCTGGGAAATCCCCCATTCGGACATTCGGGCGAGAAAGCGATCGCCACTTACTTCTCGGAAGGGAAAGGGCAATCCCTTCAAGCGGAACTATCGGAACAGGAATGGGCCGACATGACCCATTTCGAAGGAAACGCGAATGCATTCCGACTTCTGACGCATCAGTTCAACGGTCGCAGAGAGGGCGGTTTCGCACTGACCTATACCACTTTGGCTTCTATCGTAAAATATCCCTTCGATTCGCTTCAGGCCGGGACGAAACCTAAATTCGGATACTTCTCTTCGGAAGAAGATTCGTTTCATCGCATCGCCGACGATTTGGGGATGCTGCCTCTGAACAACGAGAAAACACGTTTCGCCCGCCATCCGCTCGTTTTTTTGGTGGAAGCGGCAGACGACATCTGTTATCAGATCATGGATATCGAAGACGCCCATAAACTAAAACTGCTGACCACGGAGGAAACACAGGAATTATTCTTCAACTATTTTCCGGAAGAACAGATCGAAAGAATGAAAAAGACATTTGAGATCGTAACCGATGTAAACGAACAGATCGCCTATCTGCGATCGTGCGTTATCGGGAAACTGGTGGAAGAGTGTGTCCGCGTCTTTGTGGAACATGAAGATGAACTGTTAACCGGTCGGTTCAACAAGCCACTCATCGATTTTATCCGTGAAACGCCGCAGAAAGCATATCAAGCCTGTACCAAGAAAGCATGGGAGAAGCTTTATCGCTCGTCGGACGTAGTGGATATCGAACTTGCCGGACATCAGATCATCTCCGTCTTGTTGGAGAAACTGATTTTCGCAGTAGAGAATCCGGACAAATCGTATGCGAGGTTGCTTGCAGACCGGATTCCGAAACAGTATGAAATAAAATCAGAAAAGAAATATGAACGAATCATGGCCGTACTGGATTATATATCCGGGATGACCGACGTGTATGCTCTTGATCTGTATCGTAAAATCTACGGGATGAGTCTTCCATCCCTTTAAAACCGGAAAAAGTATGAAAACGCTGAGATTATTTTCCTTATTGCTTCTGATGTGTATCGTATCGCATCTGAGCGCACAGGTATATACCATCGACAACGTTCCGAACGTACAGCTGAAAAACGCGCGTGCCTTCGTATCGAATCCGGACAATATCCTTTCGCCCAATACGGTTGCAAGACTCGACAGCATGTTGTGGAATCTTCGGGAAACCAATTCGGCAGAATTCTGCGTGGTGGTCTTAAACTCGATCGGGAACGCCGATCCGAAAGATTTCGCGACGCGTCTCTTCGAAAAGTGGGGAATCGGGAAATCGGAAAAAGACAACGGATTACTTCTGCTTTTCGTAAAAGACCAACGAAGGGCGTTGACGGAGGTAGGCTACGGGCTGGAAGGGATCTTGCCCGACGCAATCAACAAACGGATTCTTACCAAATACATGTTACCCTACTTCAAAGAGGGAAATTACGATCAGGGAATGATCGACGGAGTATCGGCATTTATCCGAACCATGACTACGGATGAGGCAAATCAGGAACTGTATGTGGCACCACGCCCAAAGGAGGCTCCCATAAATATCTGGGAGGTATTATTCTGGTACCTGATCGTTTCGTTCATCATCGCCATATTCTTCTTAGGAGTGATTTTGAGCAGTCAGAAAAATTCATTCGAGAATACTCCTTACGCACGCTCTACAGCTATTATCGGATATAAAAACAGTATCGCGATCGTAACGATCTTCTTCCCGATATTTATGATTCCGGTCTTTTTATGGTATCGATACCGGATTCATTCTCTTCGTGAGGGGAAAAAAGAGTGTGAGTTTTGCGGAGGTAAAATGCACAAATTATCGGAAGCTGAAGAAGATGCATATCTGAGCGCTTCGGCCCAGACCGAGGAATTAATCAACTCGGTGGATTATGACGTTTGGCTGTGCGATCATTGCAACAAAGTGAAAATACTGCCTTATGAATCGCAGTTTACGAAATACAGCAAATGTCCGGTGTGCCATACGAAAGCATACGGATTGCAAAGCGACCGTATCCTGACACAACCGACACCGTTCAGCAAAGGGATGGGCGAAAAGACCTATTTCTGCCAACATTGCCATAACATGAAAAAGATCCAGTACATCTTACCGGTCGTGATCGTCGCAGGCGGCATGGGCCGTGGCGGACGAGGCGGATTCGGAGGCGGTGGCGGAGGTAGTTTCGGAGGCGGATTCGGAGGCGGACGAAGCGGAGGCGGTGGAGCATCCATCGGATGGTAACCGGTCCCCGAAAATAACGAACCTAAACGAACCCTTTATCCCAGGTCGTACAGATCTTTCGGATAAAGGGTTCGTCGGTTTCATATACCTAATAAAATCAGTCTCCCAATATTTCTGTCAGGCGAACACCCCAGCCCGGAGTCTTACCTCCCGTGAGGAAATAAGCCTCTTTAAAGCCCATTTTCATATCGTAGTATTTGTGTCCCATCTTCATGATACCGGTCTTCCCGCCGTAAATCAGATTGGAGTGGATATAGAACGCTTTATGATGTCCCATATCACCGAAGCACATCACGACCGGATTGAAAACCATCATCTCTTCGGACGGCTTGATCATGCCCAGATCATTCGCGATCTGCTGCGCCACGATGCGAGCCTGCATATCGCCGATTCCGCCCAGTTTAGGAGCCGTTATCGCCGCACAGTCTCCAACCGCCATAATTTCGGGATAGTCGGGATTTCGCATATTGAGATCGGTAACGATAAAGCCAACCTCGTCGGTAATCGGAAGTTTCTTTAGAAAATCGTGCGCTTTCCAATTTGGCAATACGATTTTCAGTTCAGCTTCGACCGATGGTCCGTTGACGAACTCGATACCGTCTTTAGTGATCTCTTTTATATCGTAAGTATTCGGTTTATAAGTCATTCCCATCTTATCGACCGCCATACCCAAAAACTCTTTTACCAACGGAACGCCGGCATCTTCTGCAATCCACTCACCCTGGGTGAACAAGGTAATATTCTTGGCAGTACCCCATTTACGCTCTTCCAGCAGAGCGGTCAAACCCAAAGAGATTTCCAGCGGAGGACCTTCGCAAGCGGAAGTCATGTCCGGAATCCAATCGGGGCGTCCTTTTTTGCCCATCGTGAAGCGAGCCGTACCGACAGCGATTGGACCGCCTTTGTATTGCCCGCCAAACAAGTATCTGCGCAGTTTATTTCCGTAGTAACTATCCGACACGGCATGCCCGTATTCGGCAAAACCCGGAAGATCGTCATAAGCCAGTTTGGCTCCCAAAGCAATCACCAGGTAATCATAATGAATCATCTCTTCAGCCGCTCCAGGACGCTCGGTAGGGACCATCGAAACGTATTTGGATTCAATATCGATATCTTTTACTTCGGCCTGAAGAAAAACGGATTTATCCGCTTTTAAGAATTTATAGAACTCCATGTGCAGATTCGCCGCCGGATCGTTGTTGGCAAATACTTCCAGCGGAATATTCGGAATAAAGATCAAATAAGGTTTCCGATCGACCACCGTAATGTCTACGTTATCCTTACATTTTTCCCGAATAAACCGAGCAGCGGTAAGTCCACCGAAATTGGAGCCTAAAATGAGGACATGCGGTTTCGCGCGACCGTCCTTTCCTTGTTTCTCACTCATAACAAACGGTTTAAATTGATTCGTGAATATTTCAAGATAAACAGTTCGGTTGGTAATAAAGTTTACTTCCAACACCGATCGAGACATCTCGAGATCCGTCTACATACAAGAAGATCTATGTTTGCCAACCGACTATCCGAAAGAAATTAAGCTTTATCTTTGCCCATATTTTCCGAAACAATGAAGACTTACAATCCGACCGAAGCCAAAACGTTGATGAACCGATATGGAAAAGAGAGAAAGCCTTTCTTATTCATCATCAGTTATGATCTGACGAAAACCCATATCATTCCCCTCGATGAAATCGATCCGGCGGAAATTCTGTTCGATTTCAATGGAAAAACGAACTGTGAGATCGCCTCATGTCCTGCCGAATCGCCTCAATGGAAGCGATCGCCGATTACGTATGAAGCATATAAAGGGCGATTCAACAACGTGATGCGCCATTTGAAACGAGGAGACTCCTTCCTGACAAACCTGACAATCGCAACGCCGGTTGAGACAAATCTGAGCCTAAAGGAGATCTTCTTATCTTCGCACGCCCTATATCGATTATGGGTCAAAGACTCATTCTGTTCTTTATCGCCGGAAATATTCGTACGAATCGTGGATGGAGAAATCGCATCCTATCCGATGAAAGGAACCATCGACGCGCAGATTGAAAACGCAGAACAAAAAATTTTGGAAGATGAGAAAGAAAGCGCTGAACATGCAACTATCGTCGACCTGATCCGCAATGACTTAAGCATGAACGCGAATGAAGTCAGCGTGAAGCGATATCGCTATATCGATCTGCTCCAAACGAATGATCGGGATTTGCTTCAGGTCAGTTCGGAGATCACGGGAAGGTTACATTTTGAATATCGGTCTAAACTGGGTAATATCCTATACAGCATGCTACCGGCAGGATCTATCTGCGGAGCCCCGAAGACGAAAACGCTGGAAATAATCCGGGAATCGGAAGAAAGCAATCGAGGTTATTATACGGGGATAGCCGGCATCTTCGACGGCGAGAATCTGGATAGTTGCGTTTTGATTCGATTCGTAGAGCAGTTGCCCGACGGGAAGATGCAATTCAGAAGCGGCGGAGGCATCACCGCCAAAAGTCAGGCAAAGGATGAATATGAAGAAGCGATCCGAAAAGTTTATTTACCATTAATCCGCAAGGGATGAACAGATATATCGAAACTATTAAAATAACAGGAAGAACGATTCACAACCTGTCCTTGCATGAGGAAAGAATGCAACGAACGCGTTTGGAATTATTCGGCCGAAACGATAATTCAGAACTGGAGAAAAATATCCGTAAAATCCTTCCGGAATCGGAAAATCTATTAAAATGCAGAGTAGAATATGATGAAGAGATCCGTCTGATCGAATTTATCCCTTATGAGAAACCTCAGATCCGGACATTAAAACTGGTATTCGACAATGAAATCGAATACCCCTACAAATCTACAAATCGTGAACATCTGAACACCCTTCACAAGTTTGCATCGGGTTATGACGACGCATTGATCGTGCGCGACGGATTGCTGACAGACACCACCTTCTGCAACATCGCCCTTTTTGACGGATATAACTGGTTGACACCGGAAAAACCGCTCCTAAAAGGTACGAAAAGAGAAGAGTTGCTCCGACACGGAACAATCATAGAAAAACCGATACCTGCCGGCT
>CAMTOW010000027.1 GCA_947074245.1 uncultured Bacteroidales bacterium
TTTTTGGGTTTACTCCCTGTTCGATCGAATCAAGACAAGACAAGACAAGACAAGATTCCGTCTTATTTGCCGGATCTTCAATCCGAATCATTCCGCTCGGGGAAAGGAATCACTCCAGTTGGGAAGAAGATTCGAATCATAACGTTAGGGTTTTATTAAGCAGAATGTTCCGCGAAGTTGTTATACTGAGAAATGGAATTTTATGAAAAGACTCTTCATACTCTCTTTCCTCATGATTCTTCTTTATGGAGGAAGGAATAAGGTATTTGCCGCCTCGGATCCTTCCGATCGCCCCGATCGGGCGAAACCTCATTCGATGAGTTTCAGTATCAACGGGCCGCAGGGGCGGTTAGTGGGTGAAATGCGGATTCCGGCTTTGAAGAACGACCGGAAATGTCCGATGGTGATTCTAATGCATGGAGTGATGGCTTCTGGCGATGCTCCCCTGCTCGTTGCTATTGCAGACCGTCTTCAGGCGGCTGGTATCGCTTCCGTTCGCTTCGATTTCAACGGGCATGGGAAAAGCGATGGTGAGTTTATCCGGATGACCGTACCCAATGAAGTGGAAGATGCCCGGGCGATTTACGATTATGTCTCGCGACTCGACTTTATCGCGTCGATATCACTCTTGGGGCACTCTCAGGGAGGTGTTGTCGCGGCCCTATTGGCGGCTTCGTTGGGCGCTCCTAAAGTATGTGCGTTGGTGCTGATGGCTCCCGCTGTGGTATTGGAAGATCAAGCGCGTGAAGGAACGACGCTCGGAGCCGATTTTGATCCCGATCACTTACCGGACTACATAACCGTGGCTGGACATAATTTCGGAAAAGAATACCTCAGTTCGGCTCAAAAGCTGGATATCATACCTACTGCCTCTACCTACAAAGGACCCGTATGTATCGTTCATGGAAAAAACGACGAGGTGGTCGATTATGCCTATTCCCAGCGAATGCATAAAGAATATCTCGAAAGCGTTCTTTGCTTATTGGAAAATGAAAATCATTCTTTCTCGAAGAAGACCGATGAGGCGACCCGACTAGTCGTGGACTTTCTCGTTCTGACGAGTCGTTCTTGTGGTGAGTAAGTTCTAGTTTTCCGGAATTCGGAATGCGTTCGCATAAAACAGCCGGAGTTATCAACAATTCGTTTCGATCTGTTGATAACTCCGGCTGTCTGTTGATAAGTGCAACGGTTATTCGGTCGTAACGCTTTCCGACGCGAGGTTGCGATTGAAGCGTTTCCATTGTGACATAAGGAAAATCACGGCAACTACTCCGGCGATAAAATCCGAAGCGGGCGATGCATACCAGACTCCGTTCAAATCAAAGAAGCGGGGGAGAAGCCACACCATCGGAAGCAGGAACAATACCTGACGCGACAGACTCAATACGATCGCTTTCCAAGCCATTCCGAGCGATTGGAAGAAATTGGTCGTTACGATCTGGAATCCTACGATCGGGAATACCATCAATACGATTCGCAAACCGTGAGAGGCGATTTCAATCAGTTCCGGGTCGGTAGTGAAACATTTCACGATCACGTGCGGGAAGAACATCGAGGCGAGGAATCCGGCGGAGGAGATCGCCGTAGCCAGCAATACCGTCTTTTTATAAACCGATTCCACTCGGTCGTACTGTTTCGCTCCGTAATTGTATCCGACGATCGGCTGCATTCCCTGACATAATCCGATGATCAGCATCACCACGATCATGGCGAAACTGCTGATGATTCCGAACGCTCCGATGGCGATATCGCCTCCGTGAGTCAACAGCGTACGGTTGAAGAACACGTTCACCATACTGGCCGTTACGTTGATCAGGAACGGCGACATACCGATACCGATAATGCTTAGCACGATCCGTTTTTTCAGCTTGAACCCTTTTCGGGTGAAACTCACGGTATGCTTGGCGTTGAAGAAATGAACGAGCACCCAGACTACCGTGATGCTCATCGAGATCACCGTCGCGATGGCCGCTCCGCGAATCCCCATATTCAGTCCGAAGATGAAGATCGGATCCAGAATCACGTTGGCAAGCGCACTGATCAGCATCGTGATCATCGCCTTCTGCGGATATCCCGAGGCTCGCATCATGTTGTTGAATCCGAAACTGATGTTGTTGATGATGGTACATGGAATGATGATCTGCAGGTAGTCTTTGGCATAGGGCAGGGTAACTTCCGTTCCTCCGTATGCCAAAAGGATTGGATCCATCCAGATCATATTGATAATGCTGTATGTCGATGCGATGATCAGAATCAATACCAGACAGTTTCCCAAGATACGTTCCGCCGTTTGCCGGTCGCCTTCTCCCAGTACGAGCGAGATTCGCGCCGCGCCCCCTGCTCCGATCAGCATCCCGCAGGCAGCCGAAAGGGTCATCACCGGAAAAGTCAGCGCAAGACCCGAAATCGCTTCCGGTCCCACCCCTTGGCCGATATAGATTCGGTCTACGATGTTGTATAACGACATGACCAGCGTTCCTACGATGGCGGGTATGGCGTATTTGGTTAATAGTTTGCCGATGCTTTCATGTCCCAGCCGGTTCGTAATCTGCGAATCGGCGAGGGAATTGTTCGTATTATTGTTCTTTCCAATCGCCATGTGCTTTGATGAGTTCTATGAGTTTCTCTACGGCTTCCTCCTCAGGTATGTTCTTTTCGAGGCAAGTCTTGTTCTTATATAAGGAAACGCGTCCGCGTCCTGCGCCAACATATCCGTAATCGGCATCTGCCATTTCGCCCGGACCGTTCACGATACATCCCATAATTCCGATCTTCAGACCCGTCAGGTGCGATGTCGCTTCTTTTACCCGGGCGATGGTGCTCTGCAGGTCAAACAATGTGCGCCCGCATCCCGGACACGAGATGTATTCGGTTTTGCTGATTCGCAAACGAGTAGCTTGCAACAATCCGAACATGATCCCCGTGATCTGTTCCGGAGTCAGCGCTCCCCGATTCGTCAGCATGATTCCGTCTGCAAGCTGATCGATCAGATTCGCTCCGTAGTCGGCTCCCGCCTTTACCTGAAGGTCTTCCGCCGAGTCTTCCGCATATCGGTTGTGCAGGATCACCGGATTGGTTACGCCTGCCGCGTCCAAGGTGAAGATGAGTGCCCGTTGCTCACCCGTACGATTCGGGTTCCGGTTGTCGGTCAGCACGATCACTTCCGGATGAGACTTCAACCATTCCGTCAAACTCAAATCCTGTTGCAATTCTTCGAGCGAAACCGTCATAAATTTCACGGTGTTCGTATCTTTTTCCGCCTGTTCTCGTTCCGTTGCGCGATACAAACGGCTGATCGTAGTTTCCGCATACGGATTTTTCCGGTCGGCGATCAACCTGCGCGTACCAAACGGTTTCGGATCTCTCATCCCGATATACACATAGTCCGGATCGATCAGACTGTCTGTCGCCGGCACGCTTTCTCCTTTCGAATAATCGGCGATTACGACCGGCACATGATTGCCGCCCGTGATTTCCGTATCATGACTTTTCCGACGCACGATCCGGATCGGATCGTAATCGGGATTTTCCGGACCGGCGATCACCGGGTGTCCGGCGATGGCTGCGAAATGTCCGGTCAGTTTCCGGGCTACCGGAATCTCCAGTTCGGGAGCTTCGCTGAGCGAAACGCGGATCGTATCGCCATAGCCGTCGGCAAGCAAAGCGCCGATGCCCGCAGCCGATTTGATTCGTCCGTCCTCGCCGTCGCCCGCTTCCGTAACGCCCAGGTGGAGCGGGAAAGCCATTCCCTCTTTTTCCATCGCTTCTACGAGCAGACGTACGGTACACACCATGACCACCGTATTCGAGGCTTTGATTGAGATCACCACATCGCGGAAATCCTCGGCAACGCAAACGCGCAGGAATTCCAGACACGATTCCACCATGCCCTCCGGCGTATCGCCATATCGGCTCATGATTCGGTCCGAAAGCGATCCGTGGTTCACGCCGATGCGAATCGCCGTTCCGTTTTCCCGACAGATGTTCAGGAACGGAACAAACCGTTCACGGATCTTTTCGATCTCCAGCGCATACTCCTCATCGGTATATTCCAACTCCTTGAAGGTACGTGCGCTGTCGACGTAATTTCCCGGATTGATTCTTACCTTTTCGGTATGCAGAGCCGCCGCGTCGGCAGCTTTCGGGTTGAAATGGATGTCTGCCACGAGCGGAGTCGTATATCCCAGAGCACGCACCCCCTCGCGGATCAGGCGCAGGTTTTCAGCCTCACGCACTCCCTGCGCCGTGAGTCTTACCAGTTCGCCCCCTTCGCGGATGATCCGCTCGATCTGAGCGATGCTCCCTTCTGTATCCATGGTCGACGTGTTCGTCATCGACTGGAGCCGGATCGGATTCTCTCCTCCGATGCCTATCGTCCCCACCCGGATCGGCGACGATACCCGACGTTTATAATTGTATGGATTCATTGATTTTCTGAATTTTTTGGTTTCGATAATTCGTTTCCGCGTACGAAGTTAGGAGGAAGTCGGAACATAACCATCAAAACCGGGCACAAAAAAAGGACGCACCCGCAAGTGCATCCTTTCTTTTCCGCTTGTCTTCGTGCGGTCCGGTTAATTTGTTTTGAACTCATATTTAATCTGAGCCAGTTCTTCGTTTGCATCAACGATTTTTTCTGCCAGATTCTTTTTGTATTCGATCAGTTTCTGCTCAATGGCAGGATCGCTGAGGGAAAGCATCTGAATGGCAAGAATAGCTGCATTCTGAGCTCCGTTGATGGCTACCGTAGCGACAGGGCTACCCGGAGGCATCTGGACGATCGCGTATAGCGCGTCAAGACCTTCGATACTGGATTTGATCGGAACACCGATCACCGGAAGGGTCGTCATCGAAGCGATGACACCGCCCAAGTGGGCAGCCATGCCGGCAGCGGCGATAATCACTTTAATTCCTCGGTCACGTGCGCCTGTTGCAAACTCCTCAACCTGTTTCGGGGTGCGGTGAGCCGACAGTGCGTTCATCTCGAAAGGAATTCCGAACTCATTAAGCAGGTCTGACGCCTTTTTCATGATGGGAAGATCCGAAGTACTTCCCATGATAATACTAACAACTGGGTTCATTCAAAAATAAATATAGAGTGTGAGTGATAGTTCACATTATTTTCCGGTCCATTCCTGATACTCGGCCGCGCTCATCAGGTGCGACAGGTTATCCGGATTGTCCAGTTCAACTTTGATCAGCCAGCCCGCTCCGTATGGATCTTCGTTCACCAGTTCCGGATGGTCTTCCAGTTCGGCGTTCGCTTCAACTACTTTACCGAGTGCCGGCATCAACAGGTCAGATACAGTCTTAACGGCCTCAATCGTTCCGAATACTTCGTCCGCCTCAAGCGTTTCGCCTTCGGTCGTAACATCCACATAAACGATTTCTCCCAACTCGCTCTGCGCGAAATCGGTGATTCCAACATAAGCAGTATTGCCTTCTTTTAGCAGGACCCACTCGTGGTCCTTCGTGTACTTTAGGTTTTCAGGGTATTTCATAATTCAAATAAAGAATAAGGTTTAAAAAATATGATGATTCAAATTAATGTCATAAAAAGATAGACGCATAAGCATCCGTTTACCGATCCGGCAATCACCTGGCCGAATGTGTGGCGCCCCAGATAGATGCGCGAGGTGCCCAAGGCTCCTGTCAGAAAAATGATCAGTAGCAAGAGCCAAAGCGGCAGCATCAGATAATGCTGGCTTAGGTATAAAGCGCATCCGAGCAGTCCGCCCATTCCCGTCAGGTGGGCGCTGATCTTCCATTTGGTGGTGATCACTGCCGAGACGATCAAAGATAGCAAACCTCCGCAAATAAAACCGGTCACCCACAAGGGTAAATTGATTTTTATCAGTAAAAGTATGCAAAGAAAATAAGAAAGCAACGCAATCCAATACGGATATTTGCGATCTTCCCGATTTACGAGCGATACGCTCGATATCAGCTTCAACGCTTTGAGTATGATGATTCCCAACATCGGCGCGATCAGCGTGAATACGGCAATCACACCCAACACGAACAGCTTGATCCGCATCGGATAGAATATCAGGAAAGAATAGGCGAAAACGAGTATCGCTCCATAGATAGGCATCAACAACGGATGCAGGACGGTTGAGAAAAATCTTGACAAAAGTTTCATAAGCGTCGGTTTTCAAATTTCTTTTCGCAATCGTGCCACCGGGATACCCAGTTGGTCGCGATATTTTGCGATCGTACGTCGCGCCACCGGATAACCGCGCTCTTTGAGCATTTCGCTCAAACGGTCGTCGGCAAGCGGCTTCTTTTTGTTTTCGGCATCTACCATCTCTTGCAGGATCTTTTTGATCTCGCGGGTGGATACCTCTTCGCCATCCTCTTTCTGCGCTCCTTCCGAGAAAAACTCTTTCAGAAGCAACACGCCGAAGTCGGTCTGTACATATTTACTGTTGCTCACTCTCGATATGGTCGAAATATCGAATCCGGCCCGTTCGGCCACATCTTTCAATATCATCGGGCGCAGTTTGCGTTCGTCGCCCGTCAACAGATAGTCGCGTTGCAGTTCGGCGATTACCTCCATGGTGCGCATCATCGTATGATTGCGTTGGCGGATGGCATCGATAAACCATTTTGCCGAATCGAGTTTCTGTTTGACGAACAGGATCGCGTTGCGCGTATCGCTGCTTCGGTTGTTCTTGTTGTTCCAATCCTCCAGCATATCGGCATACGAATTGTTGATTCGAAGTTCGGGTATGTTCGAGTTATTGAGCGTGATGATCAGTTCGCCGTCGATGCTCTCAACCGTAAAGTCGGGGACGATCTGTTCCATCTTATCTTCAAATACATCGCTCCAGGCATTTCCTGGTTTGGGGTTGAGTGCCAGGATCTCCTGTAAGGCTCCTTTCAGCTCCTCTTCGCCGATCTCCAGGTTCTTCAAGATCTTCTCGTAGTGTCTTTTCGAGAAACTCTCGAACTCCTCATCGACGATCCGGTAGGCCAGTGTCGTGCTGCGGCTCGCGCGTTTGCGTTCGAGTTGGAGCAGCAGACATTCGCGCAGATCGCGCGCTCCGATCCCCGGCGGATCCAACTCCTGTATACTTAGCAACGCCTCTTCGAGCAACTCTTCCGGGATATCCGCTCCCGTGGCGAAAGCGATATCGTCGGCGATCGCGCTCAGAGGACGGTTCATATACCCGTTGTTGTCGAGCGTTCCGATGATGTATTCGGCCGTAGCCAGAATACGCGGTTCGGTCTCTTTCAGGTGTAGCTGATCGATCAGATACTCCTGTAGCGAAGCCGAGTCGGTATAAGTATATTCAGGCTGCCGCTCGTCTTTCGCGCGATTGGAAGCCTGCAATTTATAATCCGGTATATCATCTTCACTCCGATAATCGCCCAAAGAGATCTCTTCGGCCGATTCGTAAGTTGTTTCGTTATCTTCTTGATTTTCCTGCGTGCCCGATTCAGCTCCCTCTTCAAGCGTAGGATTCTCTTCCAGTTCCTGTCGGATCCGGTCCTCCAGTTCCAGTACCGGAAGTTCGAGCATCCGGATCACCTGAATTTGCTGAGGGGAGAGTTTCTGAGTCTGTTGCAGGACCTGTTGCTGTCTAAGCATTTATTTCATCTCCTTTCGTTGTACTGACAAACTACACGAAGATAAATAAAATTCAGTAGACTCTGATGCAACCGTCCGTTTAGGAAATGTAAAATTAACACGGATCGGTTCAATACTTAAAACTCGATCCCCCGAGGAATTCTCTCAGAAGCGAGGTCGGCGGTATCTCCGAATCATGGATCGACTTGAAATATGCCAGGAAGCGTTCGAGTCGGTAAGCCTCCGCGTAGGCAGGAGACGACATCGGCACGTCGCGCAAGATCGGTTCGATGTATTTCTTCAATACGGCCAGCTCATAGAGCATCGCCGAGTTGAACATCGCGTCGGCATTTTCCTGATACGGAAAGATCCATTTGTCTTCGCCCGCGCGTACGCTTTCCCATCGGGCAATCGTGTCTTCGGCCGAATAATTGCGAAACTGATAGTCGCGCACGATACGGCGGATCAGGCGGTTGTCGGTCGTCGGGATCCAGTTGTGGTCGTCGAGCGATATGGTGGTCAGCGCCGATACGTAGATTCGGTATTTCAGGTTTTCACTGATATGCGCCAGCAGTTCGGGGTTGAGGGCGTGGATTCCTTCGATGATCAGGATATCGGCCGGATGCAGTTTCATCTTCTCTCCGTTGTATTCCCGTTTTCCGGTCTGGAAGTTAAACGTCGGCAGGTCGATCTCCATACCCGATATCAGGTTTTGCAGATCGTCATTGAATTTTTCCAGATCAAGGGCGTAGAGCGATTCATAATCGTAGTCGCCCTTCTCATCACGCGGCGTCAGCTCCCGGTCTACGAAGTAGTTGTCCATCGAGATCGCTACCGGGCGGATCAGGTTGGTCATGAGTTGTACCGACAGGCGTTTCGAGAACGTCGTTTTTCCCGACGACGAAGGCCCCGATATCAAAACGATCTTGATCCGTTTATGCCGGGCAATCTCATCGGCGATGGCGGTGATCTTCTTCTCATGGAGCGCTTCGCTCACGCGCAACAGGTCGCCCGCGCGTCCGTCTTCGATCAGCTTGTTCATCTTTCCTACGTTGGATAATCCCGCGATGAAGTTGAAATGCGTGAATTCTTCGAATACATTCAGCATTTTAGGCTGCGGTATAATCTCTTCCAACCGGTCTGGCTGGCGTCGGTTGGGGATTACGAGCAGTAACCCGTCGGCATAGCGCACCAGGTCGAACAGATAGATCTTCGAGGTGGAAGGCAGCAGACTGCCGTAATAATAATCGATATGATTGTTGAGTCGGTAGTAATTGGTATAAAGCATGCCCGAAGTTTCGAGCAGATCGGCTTTGTCGTTCAGGTTTCGTTCGCGGAAAAGATTCACCGCCTCGCTCGTATGACATTCCACCCGGTGGAAAATCCGGTCGGAAGCGACGATCTCCTGCATACAGCGTTTGATCTGGGCGATCTGATCGTCGGTGATCGGCTGCTTGTCGTTGATCTGGCAGAAGTAACCTTTTGATACGGGATGCTCGATGCGCAGACGCGAATTCGGGATCACTTCGTCGACCGCCATATATAATACGAAACAGAGCGAACGCACGTAGATGCGGAATCCCGACATCGAACTGATGTCGATAAATTCGATGTCTTTGGGTTTGTAGACTCGATAGCGAAGCCCCTCGGCACGGTTGTTTACCTGTGCGCCCACACATTCCCACGGGAGTTTGATTCCCAGTCGCACGTAGATGTCTTGTAGCGATGCGCCGATCGGCACTTCGTGATATTCGTTGGTGTTTTTACAAAAAATCTTAGTCATCTCTTCCATATCAGCGAGATTTATCGGTTGTGCTTAAAGATATGAACTTTTGTCTTAATTGTATTAAAAGCAGACTCATATTAGGGCGGGTGCCGAAAATATGTATTTATATCTTTAAAAGCATTGACTATGAACAAGTAAAAGGGAGGGATTGTTTTGTAATATGTATGACAGAACAGGCGAATATAAATCGTAGATGCTACAAACGTGTTACAATTCATAAATAATTTATATAGCCGGTTTTTTTTCATTGTGTTGATAGTGAGGCCTATTTTTTTAATATACTTTTGCGCAATCGCGAATCATGTTATATTAAATAATCACTCAGTCTATTTTCATAGAATAAAAACTATTAATTTCTTTAATTGAATGGATTACTCGATTCTTGACTTTTTAAAACTCATCGGTTCTCTCGGACTCTTCCTGTACGGGATGAAAATCATGAGTGAAGGTCTTCAAAAGGTAGCCGGCGACAGACTCCGGAACATCTTGACGGTGATGACCAAAAATCGCTTCACCGGCATTCTGACAGGTATTCTGATCACCGCCTTTATTCAATCCTCATCGGCGACCACCGTGATGGTGGTGAGTTTCGTAAATGCCGGATTGTTATCCCTGGCTCAATCCATCACCGTAATCATGGGGGCCAATGTCGGTACCACCGTTACGGCCTGGATCATCTCCATCTTCGGATTTAAAGTAAACATCTCTCTCTTCGCGCTTCCGCTTATCGGTATCGCGATTCCGTTTATCTTCTCCGGCAAAAGCAAACGCAAGTCGTGGGGAGAACTGATGGTCGGATTCTCGTTCCTGTTCATGGGACTTGACTTTCTGAAAAACTCGGTTCCCGACATCAAAAGTAATCCACAGATTCTTGAATTCCTGACGGAATATACCAATATGGGTTACGCATCCGTATTGTTGTTCATGCTGATCGGTACGATCCTTACCGTGATCGTGCAATCCTCTTCCGCAACGATGGCCATCACCCTGATCATGTGTAGCAAGGGATGGATCTCGTTCGAAATCGCCGCGGCGATGGTATTGGGAGAGAACATCGGTACGACCATCACGGCCAACGTAGCCGCTCTGAGCGCCAACGTCTCCGCCAAACGCGCCGCTCTGGGTCACTTCATGTTCAATATGTTCGGGGTGGTCTGGATGCTGATAGTCTTCTTCCCGTTCACCAAGATGATCTCCTGGATCGTTACCGAATACGGCCCCGGTTCCCCTTCATCGCTGATGAACTTCGTCAATACGACCGATCCGGTCATCGTCAATCAGCTTTCAGAAGGTACGGCCGATCTTTCCGATGCAGGGCTTGCCGCGATGAAATCCCAATATGAGAATATGCAGGTAGCGGTTTCCTATTCGCTATCCCTGTTCCATACGATATTCAATATCATCAACGTATTGATGATGGTTTGGTTTGTCAACATGTATGTGAAGATCGTAACCAAGCTGATCCCTCAGAAGCACAGCGACGAAGAATTCCAACTCAAATACATCTCTTCGGGGATGCTTTCTACCGGCGAGCTTTCGCTGCTTCAGGTGAAGAAAGAAACCATCGTATACGCCGAGCGTACCGAACGGATGCTTGCCATGACGCGCGAATTGCTTTCTGAAAAGGAAAACAGCGAATCGTTCAGCAAACTCTACAGCCGCATCGAGAAATACGAGAAGATCTCCGACCGTATGGAGCTTGAGATCGCCAACTATCTGAATCACATCACGAGCAACAACATCTCGTTCGGTTCCGAAAGCCAGATCCGCTCGATGTTTAAAGTGGTCGACGAGATCGAGAGCATCGGCGACAGCTGCTTCCACATGGCGCGTACCCTGGTGCGCAAAGCCGAAGCGCACGCTCAGTTCACTCCGGAGATCAAAGACAACGTAGAGCACATGTTCAAGCTTACGACCGAGGCATTGCGACACATGACCGAGATCCTGGCGAAGAACGAAATGCTTGAGTCGGATCTGAACAAAGCTTACAACAAAGAAGACGAGATCAACAACTACCGCAATCAGCTCCGCAACGAGAACATCGAAAGCGTGAAGCGCGGCGAATACGAATATCAGG
>CAMTOW010000028.1 GCA_947074245.1 uncultured Bacteroidales bacterium
TTCATTGTTTCATTGTTTCTTTGTTTCATTGTTTCATTGTTTTACAATCGACTTTTTCTTCAATCTTATCGCTGATTCAAATATTATTTCACCCATCGTATGCGACCGGAAATAAGACATTATCAAATTATAAAACAACATTTCAAATCTCAAAATACGAACACGTCTGTTTAGCTAGATAGTCGATTGATCTACATTTCATTTTCAGAAATCGGAAAGAGAGATTCCGAATAAAAAAATATTTTAATAAGCTTCTCTAATCAGAATATGGATCACAATAAATCTCTTTATTAAAAGACGATTCGATAAAAAGAGAGGATTTAGATTAAACCAAATCAAGGATATTTTTAAATATTTATTTATAATTTTGTATATAAATAATCAAGACGAAATCACTATGAAGTTGAAAAATGTCTGTTTAATCGTATTATGCGCAATCCTTTGTTTGTTTCACGGATGCACAACCTCCAAAGGATTACAGAAATCAATGAGAAACTGCGCGCCAGGATTCGGTTATGAAATGCGTTCCTCCGGATTTCCACAACCGGCAATCGCTACCATCGTTTTACAAGACGTAGGAGCAGCTAATATGGACTATGTAACCGTCGTAAAAAAGAAAAACCAATACCTGATTCCGCTGATCTTCTATAATTACAGTCATTCGAAGTTTCATGCCACTTTAGGAGAACAATCCATGCAAACGCCTTTTCGAAATTTTTTCCTGGAGGCTCTTTATTCCGAATGTGAACGGTTTAGTTTTGAGTTGACCCAGGAGATTGGAGAGAAGGATCCGGAATCGGTTTATTTCATGAATATCCGGTTCAACAATGTAAACAGTCAGTCTCAGATCACTTATGCGGAAACTGTAATCTTATGGTTCGGCGATGATTTGAAGTTCGGAGAAGGATTTCTTCAGAATAACAAATATCAGGTCGGAAATACGAAATCGAAAATCGTAATGGAAGTGGATGTATTTAAAGGTGCGAAATGCATCTTCCATAAGAATTATGACATCGCATTCAATCCGGGAAGAAAAAGAACAACGGGTGATATCGATGCTGCCGCAGCAATGGCGATGAATATGATGGCTGAAAGCCTATCGGAAGCAACGCGGGAGATAACGGAGAATCTGGCACAAGAACTTAATTTCCTGATCATCGGAAGCGAACGTGCTCAGAAGTAAGATCCGAATAAAGAACGTTATTGAAAAAATAAATCCCTCCAATCACTATTTTTCCAAATAAGAAAACAGTGATTGGAGGGATATTTTATTTTAAAAGAATCCCAAAGACGGGGAACTTATGTATTGATAAATCGTATTCGGGAAGAGGATCAACCTGCCATTTCGGCTTTTACAGAAGACTCTTCGGCACGATCGGAAGCATACGAACCTTCCGCATCCGCGACTTCTTCCGATTCGAGTTTATCATACCAGTTTTTCTTCAAGATAAAGGTCGTAATACCGATGATCAGAACACCGATCGCCATATAGAAGTATTCTTTCAATACGAAATAGATCGGAGACGCAACCAGACAAGTTTGCCAAACGATACCCACAGCAATGTTTGAAACGTCGCGTTTAAAGTTCATATTGCGTTGGAACGACGGAGTTTCGGCGATTACTTGTTTGTAAACCGGATCCCACAATCCCCAAGGACGGGTTTTGCGATAAAAATTCTTGAGAGCTTCCGCTTCGGTCGGTTCGGTCGTATAGGTGCCGAGCAAGCAAGCGATAAAAGAAACCAACAGAATGATCGGGAAATAATACAGCGCTACCGAACTTCCGAACATCGTAGCATCGTTCGGGAAAACGAACGGAAGAATCAAGGCAGGAATCATACCACCGATCATCCCCCACGCATATCCGCGAGAATTGAAACGCCACCAATGCCATTTCAGAATATTCGGAGCAATATAGCCTCCGTATAGAGCACTGGTGATCCACATCAACACACTGTTCACATCCTGAGCCAACATACCGAAAAGAATACTAACGGCAACCACGACCAGACCAACCACGTAATTGGCCATATTGGTCTGCTTCGCCGTAGCGTTCGGACGGAAATATTTGATATAGATGTCATTTACGATGTATGCCTGTGAGGCGTTGAGCGTTCCGGCGAAAGTTGACATAAAGGCTGCCAGAAGTCCCGCAAGAAGCAATCCGGTAAGACCAGAAGGGATCCATTCGTGTTTGATAACGGCAGGAAGAACCAGTTCGAAGTCGATCTGATTGTTGACCGTAATCTGCTCTTTAAGCTGATCGAACAAAAGAAGTCCCAGAATAGCGATACCCGCGATCATCAAATAACGGACCGGCATCAAAATCACCGATACGAATCCCGACATGAGGGAAGCTTCGCGTGAATTGCGGGCAGAAAGCACTTTCTGCATATCATAAGAAGGGGACGGCCCAGCGATGGAATTCAGAATTCCTTTAACCAACACCATTCCGAAGAACAAACTGAAGATCGAATAACCATCATCGGTGATCTTCTGATTGAACGTACTGAATTTATCACTCCAGTTCAAGCCCAGTTCGGCACCGAAGAACGGAGAATGCCATCCTGCCGGAACAATCGTAGTGAGATCCAAATCGCCCAAATGAAGCATCGCGATAAAAGCGATAGCGATAGCAGCCATTGTCATAATCATATACTGAGCGACATCCGCCCATACGATACTGAGCATCCCTCCCAATAACGAGTAGAATACGGCAAAAGCCGTGAAAAGGATTCCCCAAACGTGAGGCACATACGCATCCGAAATGCCCGACATGAACGGAAACACCACTTTGAGCGGTAGGAAGATTTCGATGAACTTACCCATTCCGATAAAACCGTAGGCAAGCATACCCAAACACACAATGATCGCGAATATCACGATAATGGTATGGGACAAAGCAGCACCCTTATCTTTTCCGAAACGGAAATTTACCCATTGAGCACCCGTAATACAATCGGAGCGACGCAACCAAGAGGAAAGATAAATCATGAGGAATATCTGGTTGAAGACCGGCCAAAGCCAAGGAATCCAGATACTTTTGATTCCGTAAACGACGGTAATCGCTACAAGCCATACAGTTCCGGAGATGTCGAACATCCCGGAAGCATTGGAAAGACCAAGCATATACCACGGAATCTTATTACCACCGAGCAGGTAAGAGTCGAGACTTTTGGACGCTTGTTTCTTCAGGTATAGACCGATAAAAACAAGTCCACATAAATACAGGCCTATGATCGCTAAATCGACATAGCCGAGGAGCATATTTTCCATTCGTATCAGATTTTAAAATATTGCAAATAATGTGAGTTTCATTCGAAAAAAGGGGGAAGCATTAATACTGAAGCTTACCTATACCCTGACGTATAATTTCGGGTTCATCGCCCGTGAGATCCACTACCGTGGTCGGTTCGTTCTTTCCGTATCTGCCGTCGATCACCGCATCGACCTGATTCTGATATTTTTCAAAGATCAGTTCGGGATCGGTCGTATATTCGATCACCTCATCTTCATCTTTTATGGAAGCCGTAAGAATCGGTTCGCCGAGCATTTCAACCAAACTACGAGTGATTGAATTATCAGGAATACGTATTCCAACCGTCTTTCTCATCTTAAAAGGCTTAGGCAAACGACTGCTTGCAGTCAAGATGAACGTAAACGGGCCAGGCAGATTCTTTTTGAGGATCTTAAACTGATTGTTATTAACCCGCGCATATTCGCTAATGTTGCTCAAATCGGAACAAATGATCGAGAGAAGCGCTTTCTGAGCATCGACACCTCGGTATTTATAGATTCGTTCGAGCCCTTTTACATTGAGCGCATCGCATCCCATCGCATAAACCGAATCGGTCGGATAAATTAAAATTCCGCCGCTACGCAACACTTCCACCGCTTTTTCCAATTCCCGTTCGCTGGGATTGTCGGGGTAAATTTTTATAAACATCATCAGAATGAGTTTTGTAAATAGTCAAAAACTTAACACCATGGGGAAGAGAAAGTTGCATAAACTTCCGATTTTTTCTCCGAAAAATGACCCGGAACCGGATCTACCGCTACCCGACTCAAAAAACGGATTGAAACGAAACGCGAAAAATGGGATTTATCATTCAGAAAACATAGCCAGGTTTCATAAAAAATCCATAACCCTCAAACAGATACAAGATACAGTTCGGAATAAAACCCCGAACGGAACCGCTGCGAAGATAAAATTTCCACTTTATAAAACCAACGAAATGTAAGGCACTATTTCATAAAATCGCGCTCTTCGGTAGAAAATTCGATTTTTCGGAAACGAGAAGGACTCATTCCGGTATGTTTTTTGAAAAATTTGCCAAGAAACGAAGAATCGGGAAAATGCATTTTCTCTACGATCTGTTTGACGGACAGATTGGTGGATTGCAAAAGAATCTTGATCTCTACGATGACATGTTTATCTATCAACTCTTTGGCAGTATTGCCTGTAATCTGATGAGAGATAAGAGACAGGTAACGCGGTGTGATGAAGAGCTTCTCGGCATAGAACTTCACCTCTCGTTCTTGTGAAGTATGCGTTTGAAGCAAACCGATAAAACGGCGAAACAACTCTTCCTGACGGGAAGAAACCACATTGATATCCTGCGGGAGATAGTTGGCCAGCTTATCATAAAGATTGAGAAAAAAGTTAAGCATCAGATTGCGAGCGATTCGCTCTCGATACCGATTGTCTTTATCACGATAAATATCCAACATACTATCAATCATGTGCCGGACCACTTCCGCCCGATCGGGAGCAAGCGTATAAAGCGGATTCATTTTGACGTATTTGATGAGCGTATGATCGATCTGACTACCCAGTTCGATAAAGATCGAGGGAGGAAAAAGCGCGAAGGAAATGGTAAAGTCTGCCGATGCATGAAGCATCATAACGGTAGAGGACGTAAGGATAATAAGCTGACTATTTTCGGCAAGCGTATATTCTTTGAAATTCAACATCAGCTGCCCCACTCCCTTGTGACATAAGAGGATCATCACTCCCGGAATCTTGACCAATTTATTCATACTGAAATCCATTTTTCCCTCATAGGCCAAAAACGGTTCGAAATCGGTTATTACAAAAGTCTCGGCATTCATCATGTTTCCTTTTTTGAATATAAATGTAGTTCTTTTTTCAGTTATTTAGATATTTACTTCTCATTTAGACCACAAAGCTATTCATAATGAACTTTTAGACACTTCACATTCACTTACCTTTGCGCTACTAAACGATTTGCAATTAAAATATGAACAAAACAAAAAAAATGACGCAGATGCTTGGAGTTATCTGCGCTTTTGCCGTATCGAGCTGCCAAAAAGCGCCAGTCGCTCAAGCAGAGCCGGAATATGGCGTATTAACCGTAGCCTCATCACATCAGACCGTATCGACAACCTATACGGCAGCTATCAAAGGGAAACAGGATATCGACATCTATCCGCAGGTATCGGGGTTCATCACTAAAATGTATGTAGAAGAAGGAGATCGTGTAAAAAAGGGTCAATTGCTATTTGTAATCGATCAGCTTGGTTATCAGGCGGCTTTGCAAACAGCTCTTGCCAACGTACAGGCAGCTGAAGCGGCAGTAGCCACAGCCGAACTGACCTATACCAGTAAAAAAGAACTTTTCGCGCAAAACGTCGTATCGAATTTCGATCTGAAAACGGCAGAGAACAATCTGCTGTCTGCCAAAGCTCAGCTGGCACAGATGAAAGCAATGGAAGTAAACGCACGCAACAATCTGTCATACACCGAGGTAAAAAGCCCGTCGGACGGAATCGTAGGCATATTACCCTATCGCATCGGCGCATTGGTAAGCCCATCCTCACCGAAACCGTTCACAACCATTTCGGACAATACTCAGATGTACGCTTACTTTTCAATGAACGAAGCGCAATTGCTGAACCTGACCCGCGAATACGGATCGAAAGAGGATGCACTCAAATCTATGCCAGCCGTAGAATTGAAACTAAACGACAACACGTTGTACTCAGATAAAGGAAAAATCGAAACAATCAGCGGTGTGGTTGACAAAAACACCGGAAGCGTAAACATCCGCGCATCTTTCCCTAATGATAAAGGGATACTATACAGCGGAAGTTCGGCGAACGTGATTCTACCTTCCAACAAAGAGAACGTAATCGTAATTCCGAAAATCGCCACGTTTGAGATTCAGGATAAAATATTCGTTTATAAAGTAATCGACGGAATCGCACACTCTTATCCGGTAAAAGTGATGCCATTAAACGGCGGTCGCGAATACATCGTGCTGGAAGGTTTGCAGCCAGGCGATACCATCGTTGCGGAAGGAGCAGGATTGCTTCGTGAAGGAACACCGATCAAAGTCAAATCCGGAAAGGAGGCATAACGCATGACATTACGAACATTCATCAACCGACCGATCTTATCGGCCGTCATCTCCATCATCGTAATCGTGGCGGGGATCATCGGGCTAGTCAATCTGCCCGTAGAACAATATCCGGACATCGCTCCGCCTACCATCCAGGTATCTACCTCCTATCCGGGAGCGAGTGCCGAGACATTGCAAAAGAGTGTGGTCGCACCACTTGAAGAGGCGATCAACGGGGTAGAAAACATGACTTATCTGACCTCGTCGGCGACCAACTCGGGAACCGTCACCATCACCGTTTATTTCAAACAGGGAACCAATGCCGACATGGCAGCGGTAAACGTACAGAATAAAGTATCGAAAGCGACCGCCTCGTTGCCGGCCGAAGTGACCCGAATCGGGGTTACGACCAGCAAACGACAAAGCAGTATGCTTAAAATCATCTCGATTTACAGTCCGGACGATTCGTACAATGAAAGCTTCCTATCGAACTACCTGTCTATCAATCTGAAGCCAGAAATTCTTCGTATCGCCGGAGTAGGTGACATGATGGTGATGGGCGGCGAGTACAGTATGCGAATCTGGATGAAACCAGACGTGATGGCACAGTATAAACTGATTCCATCGGACGTAACCCGCGTATTGGCTGAACAGAACATCGAATCGGCAGCGGGTGCAATCGGAGAAAATTCGACAGAAACGTTTCAGTACACGATGAAATATCGCGGACGACTGAGCACAACAGAGGAGTTCGGAGACATCGTGATCCGATCGCTGGACAATGGAGAGGTGCTCCGTTTGAAGGATATCGCCGAAATCGAATTGGGAAGAGACAGCTATGCCTTTATCGGGCAGACCAACGGACACGCCGGAGTATCTTCTCTGATCTTCCAAACGGCGGGTTCGAACGCGACAGCCGTAAACAAAGAGATCGACAAATTTCTGGAGGAAGCGCGTAAGGAGCTACCGAAAGGAATCGAGATCCTCGAGCTGATGAGCGTAGACGACTTTCTGTACGCATCCATCAAAGAGGTGATCAAAACGCTGATCATCGCCATCATCCTGGTAATTTTTGTCGTATATATCTTCCTACAAGACTTACGATCGACCGTCGTGCCATCGATTGCAATCGTGGTATCCCTGATCGGTACGTTCGCCTTCTTATACATCGCGGGATTCAGTATCAACCTGCTTACCCTATTCGCACTCGTATTGGCGATCGGTACGGTGGTGGATGACGCGATCGTAGTCGTCGAAGCCGTACAGGAACGCTTCGACGTAGGTTACCGATCATCGTATATGGCAACGACCGACGCCATGGGCGGAATCACATCGGCGATCATCACCACTACCCTGGTGTTTATGGCCGTGTTCATCCCGGTATCATTCATGGGAGGAACATCGGGTACGTTCTATACACAATTCGGTATCACGATGGCGGTAGCGGTAGGTATCTCTACGGTAAACGCCTTGACATTGAGCCCGGCATTGTGCGCACTGATCCTGAAACCGTATACCGACGAGAACGGAAATCAGAAAGATAATTTCGCGGCACGCTTCCGTAAAGCATTCAACACTTCATTCAAAGTGCTTGTAGAGCGCTATAAAAAAGGAGCGTTCTTCTTCATCAAACGTCCATGGCTGACCGGCCTTTCGATCGTATTGGCATCGGTAGCTTTGTTCTTCCTGATCCGTTCGACCAAAACCAGCCTTGTGCCGCAGGAAGACCTGGGTACCGTGTTCGTCAACGTAACGATGGCCCCGGGAAGTTCCCTCCACCAAAGCAAAACCGCGATGGACCTGGTAGAAAGTCGCATCAAAGACTTGCCTCAGCTACGTACCTATTCGAAAGTAACGGGTTACGGACTATTGTCGGGTCAGGGATCCTCGAACGGTATGTTCATCATCAAGCTGAAACCATGGGACGAGCGTCCCGGCGAAGAGAACTCGGTGAGCAGCGTGATCGGACAAGTATACGGTCGCACGGCAGATATCAATGACGTAAAAATATTCGCCATGTCGCCGGGTATGATTCCGGGTTACGGTATGGGTAACGGTTTTGAGATGCACATGCAGGACAAAGCGGGCGGAGATATGACTACGTTCTTCAACACGACGCAGCAATTCCTGGGTCAGCTGCGCGAGCGACCTGAGATCCAGACCGTATTCTCGTCGTTCAACATCAATTATCCGCAATGGATGGTGGATATCGACGCAGCCAAATGCAAACGCGCCGGTATCACTCCGGATGAAGTGCTTGCCACGCTTTCGGGATATTACGGAGGACAATACGTATCGAACCTGAACCGATTCTCGAAAATGTATCGTGTGATGATCCAGTCATCGCCCGAATACAGAACCGATACGGAATCGCTAAATAACATCTATGTGCGCATGGCCAACGGAGAGATGGCACCGATCAGCCAGTTCGTCACCTTGACCAAGGTGTACGGAGCCGAATCGTTGAGTCGCTTCAATATGTTCAACTCCATCGCCGTGAACGGAACACCGGCACCGGGATACAGTTCGGGCGACGCGATCAACGCAATCCGTGAAGTGGCGGAAACATCGTTGCCGAAAGGTTACGGTTTCGACTTCGGGGGAATCACCCGCGAGGAGAGCCAGGACAGCAGCAATACGATCATGATTTTCGGAATCAGTATCCTGATGGTTTATCTGATTCTATGCGCACTTTATGAGAGCTTCCTGATCCCATTCGCGGTGATCTTATCGGTACCGTTCGGATTGATGGGTAGCTTCCTGTTCGCGAAAATGATGGGATTGGAGAACAACATCTATCTACAGACGGGATTGATCATGTTGATCGGTCTGTTGTCGAAAACAGCGATCCTATTGACCGAGTTCGCATCGAAACGACGTGAGGCAGGTATGAGCATCGCATCGGCCGCCTTATCGGCAGCGAAAGCGCGTTTGCGTCCGATCCTAATGACCGCCTTGACAATGATCTTCGGTTTGCTTCCATTGATGTTCGCTTCGGGCGTAGGGGCAAACGGAAACGTATCGCTGGGAACGGGAACCGTAGGCGGTATGGTAATCGGAACGCTGGCATTGCTGTTTGTCGTTCCATCCCTATTCGTGGTATTCCAGCATATTCAGGAAAAATTCCGTCCGGTAGAGTTCAATCATAAACACGACTGGCAGATCGAAGCTGAAAAAGAGGAAAATACCGAAGCTAAAAAGAAACGGACCGATGAAAAGGCATAAGCCGTTTCGCTAACACAACGCAGCATACAGAATGAAAAAACTAATCATCTTATCCCTTGCGGTGCTGACACTTCCGGCATGCGGGATTTATAAAAAATACGAACCGACTCAGGAAGTACCGGAGAACCTGTACGGAGCGGTCGAGGCAGACAGCCTTAATTTGGGCAATCTGCAATGGGAAGAGCTTTTTTCGGATCCGGATCTTCAGGGTCTGATCCGAAGAGGGTTGGAAAACAATACCGATTATCTGACGGCTCAGTTGCGGGTGAAGCAAGCTGAAGCAACCCTTATGTCGTCGAAATTGGCATTTCTTCCCTCTTTCGCTCTATCGCCACAGGGCTCAATCAATAGTTTTGACGGCGGGTCGGCGATGAAGGCCTACACCGTGCCGGTGTCTGCCAGCTGGCAGGTAGACCTGTTCGGCAGTCTCTTGAATGCCAAACGTCAGTCACAATCGGCTGTCGCACAATCGGAGGCATATCAACAAGCGGTACGATCGCAAGTGATCGCATCGATCGCCAACTGTTACTATACACTATTGATGCTGGATACGCAGTACGCCATATCGACCGAGACCAAAGGAAAATGGGAAGAGAGCGTACGCGTGGCTCGTGCCATGAAGGAAGCAGGGATGTATACCCAGGCCGGCGTATCGCAGACGGAAGCGACTTATTACAGCATTTGCAGTTCGCTAGAGGACTTGCAAGAGCAGATCAATCAGGCACAGAACACACTTTGCCTGCTGCTTGGAACAACACCTCAGCCGATTCAAAGAGGCGAATTGAAGGATCAGCGTTTCCCGGAACAATTCGGCACGGGCGTGCCCTTGGAAATGTTGTCGAACCGTCCGGACGTGAAACGCGCGGAACAGGGCATCGCTAATGCATTTTACGGAGTAGCTCAAGCCCGATCGGCATTTTATCCGGCATTGAATCTGAGCGGAACAGCCGGATGGACCAATAATGCAGGAATGATGATCGTAAATCCCGGAAAGGCGATTTTGACGGCGGTAGGAACGCTGACGCAACCGCTGTTTAACAACGGAAAAAACGTAGCACGACTGAAAATAGCCAAAGCGCAACAGGAAGAGGCTACCCTTGCATTTCATCAGACGTTGCTAAACGCAGGAACCGAAGTGAACAACGCACTTACGAGATATCAGACTGCCATGCGCAAAGCAACGATACTCGATCAGCAGATCGAAGCATTACAGACAGCCGTAAAAAGCACGGATCTGCTTATGCAGCATGGAAATACGAATTATCTGGAGGTATTGACCGCACAGCAGACTCTTTTGAATGCTCAGCTTACACAGACCGCAAATCGTTTGGCTGAGATTCAGGGAATGATCAACCTCTATCAAGCATTGGGAGGAGGCCGTTAAGAAGAAGAAGCCGGACGATGTGAATCGCACGGTTCTTTTCGGAAACTTTTCAATATACTCCCCGATTCACTCGGGACATAAGAGCGGATTGTCTTTTTTTCGGAAAAGGCAATCCGCTTTGTTTTTCAAAAATGTCAGGCAGAAAAACGATCAAAAAAAGCCAGGCAGGAAATCAAAATTCATCAGGCAGGAAAATTTAAAAACCCAGGCAGGAAATTCGGAAAAGTCAGGCAGGAAAATTTAGAGGCGTCTGAGGAGGTATTGGAGATGGAAAGTCAGGCAGGAAAACTGTTATTTATATTCATTGCATTTGATTTATGTTTGCAATGGTCTAATCATCCGAGAAGAAAAATCAATATGCAACCTGCAACGGATGGAATTGTTTTAAAAACGACTTA
>CAMTOW010000029.1 GCA_947074245.1 uncultured Bacteroidales bacterium
ATTCGAAGATGGAATTAAAAAGAGTAGTAGTAACAGGTCTGGGAGCAATTACGCCACTTGGAAATACTGTCGACGAAACGTGGGCTAATGTTTGCAATGGAGTAAGTGGTGCCGGACCTATTACTCATTTTGACGCTTCCAAGTTTAAAACTCAGTTTGCTTGCGAGGTGAAAAACTTCGACCCTCTTAGCTACTTTGAAAAGAAAGAAGTACGTAAGTACGACCGTTATACTCAGCTTGGTATCGCTGCCGCTAAGGAAGCGATCGAAGACTCAGGACTCGATTTGGACAAGGTAGATAAGACGAAAGTCGGTGTGATTTACTCCGCGGGAATCGGAGGTATCACTACTTTCGAACAAGAAATCGGAGGATATAACAAAGAAGTGGGTCCAAAATTCAATCCGTTTTTTATTCCGAAAATGATTGCCGATATCGCAGCCGGCCACATCTCTATGATGTACGGCTTCCATGGCCCTAACTATGGGACGATATCAGCATGTGCATCATCTACCCACGGGCTTATCGACGCATTCAATCTGATTCGCTTGAACAAAGCGAAAGTGATTGTAACTGGAGGTGCCGAAGCAGCTATCTCTGTCGGAGGTGTCGGCGGTTTTAATTCAATGCATGCTCTTTCGACTCGCAATGATGAACCGACCACAGCTTCTCGTCCGTTCAGCGCTTCACGCGATGGATTCGTGATGGGAGAAGGTTCTTGCGGACTGATCCTTGAGGAGATGGAACATGCCTTGGCGCGCGGTGCTAAAATCTACGCAGAGGTTGTCGGCGGCGGTATGTCGGCC
Source organism: uncultured Bacteroidales bacterium (assembly GCA_947074245.1). Taxonomy (GTDB): domain Bacteria; phylum Bacteroidota; class Bacteroidia; order Bacteroidales; family JAUNSR01; genus JAUNSR01. The sequence goes on from CAMTOW010000029.1 coordinate 804, forward strand.
GATGCTTACCATCTGACGGCGACTCACCCCGAAGGTCTTGGTGCAATCCTGGTAATGAAAAACGCATTGGAAGATGCTGAACTTGCCCCTGAAGCGGTTGATTATATCAACGTTCACGGTACGTCTACACCGGTAGGCGATATCTCTGAAGCGAAAGCGATCAAAGCCGTTTTCGGAGATCACGCTTACAACCTGAACATCAGCTCAACGAAATCTATGACCGGACACCTTCTTGGTGCAGCCGGAGCATTGGAAGCGTTGGTTTGTGTGAAAGCGGTTGAGACAGACATCGTTCCTCCTACGATTAATCACGCAGAGGACGATATGGATCCGGAAATCGATTATAATCTAAACTTTACGTTCAATAAAGCTCAACACCGTACGGTCAACGTAGCATTATCGAATACATTTGGATTTGGCGGCCATAATGGCAGCATTATCGTTAAAAAATTCGTAAAGTAAATAATTGTGCTAAAGGCTATCTATAATAGGATAAGGCTCTTGCGGCTTCGGTCGAAGGAGCCTTATTCGGTTTATTACCGAATCCTGGGGTTCATCCCCAACGACTTGAAGATATACGAGCAGGCATTCCTGCATCGCTCCTCTTCGCAGAAAGGCGAAAAAGGCAAATGGCTCAACAACGAGCGCCTCGAATTTCTGGGAGACGCCGTATTGGATACGATCGTGGCCGACGTGGTTTACCGCGTTTTCGAAACGAAAAAAGAGGGATTCCTCACCAATACGCGATCGAAGATCGTGCAGCGCGAGATGCTCAATAAACTGGCTATCGAACTCGGGCTGGACAAGCTGGTCGTATCGTCGACACGGAGCTGTTCGCACAACAACTACATGTATGGCAATGCGTTCGAGGCATTTGTCGGCGCCATCTACATCGATCAGGGATACGATGTCTGTAAGAAATTCATCGAAGAGCGCGTAATCGCTCCTTATATCAATCTTCATCAAATCGCCAATAAAGAGGTGAATTTCAAATCGAAGTTGATCGAATGGAGTCAGAAAAACCGGGTGAAAGTTGATTTCAAACTGATCGAATCTTTTGTTGACGGCGAAAATAATCCGGTGTTTCAGTCGCAGGTGGTCGTATGTGATATCGCTGCCGGTATCGGTTCGGGATACTCCAAGAAAGAGTCCCAGCAGAACGCGGCGCGAGCTACCCTGAAAAAAATTCAATCCGATCCGGCGTTCGTGAAGACCGTTTTAGAAGCGGCGCGTATCATGGCAGAGGCTGCTCAGCCGGTTGTCAAAGAAGAATCGCTGGTCGTGATCGACCCAACTCCCGAATCTACAGCCGAAGCTGCTGTTACAACGGAAAATCCATCGGAAGAAAAATAATTTCCGATACGTCAAGAAACAAAAAAACGTCACTTCGCTGAAGAATCATCGCGAAATGACGTTTTTTTGTTTTCTATATCTTCCTATTCTCTCTCCTCTCAAGATCTGATGCAGATCCTCTCCATTCCTTCGTAGAGCATCCTGCTTTTTCTGACCTTCCTTTTCCGTTTGATCCGAATCCGGATCGTTTCAAACATACGATGATAATCCGGGTTTTCGATTCATGCGGCCGAATTCGGCTATGGCGGTAAGAACGTTTCGGTTTTTAACCGAAACGAAATCGTTTCTATGCCTAAATAACGTTTATCTACCGGGTGATCCGGATGGGTTTAAACGCGTTTAAACGTTCGTTATCAAGGCATCGAATACGCATTAATCCGGCATTAAACGGTCGTTTTTCGGCGTATAAATACGAAAAAGGGTTCGGGAAATTGAAAGTTTTCAGGGACAAAACCGAAAATCGGTTAGCGGATAAAAAGGAGCCCGGAGGCGGAGTAAAACGGTTTCGTAACCGGTTTGTCTTGATTGTACAGCGAAGATGGGATGAAAATTTCATGAAACATCACTCCGTTTGAATCGTAATAACGGTACATGATCGGAATCTTATATTTTCGAAGACGTTTGAATTTGTTGTTGGTAAGCGCGATGCTTTTGATCTGCGGATCGATCTGTTTGAAGATTTTCGGGTTAATGTCGTCTTTATTGACATCGACCATGGTCATGTTGTAGCACATAACCGAATCATATACGATGGATGCGCTGTCGTACCGGAAGGTATTGTTCAGGGCCTGAGGGCAAATTTGATTTATTTTCTTAATGTTCTCGGCCAGGATGTATTTCGGATTGTGGGTCGTCAGGAGATGCTTGACGACCAGGGTGCATAAGATCAGGCCGACGCCCAAAAGTATAAGACGGGTGTTCATGCGTCTTTTGAAAAAGGTACTCATTGTTTTTTTATTAGAAATGTGCTATTAATAAGAAAACAGTCGGAAGGTATTAAAGGTTTTAGGATGTAATTAGTTTTTTATAACCATTTTACGATAAACAAAATCAATACTTCCCGACTGCGTTCTGTTTCTTATCAATTTCCGAAGCAGATGCCCATGCGGCGCCCCTGTATGATCAGGTTATTATTGTCTTTCACCAACTTCAGTTTATTGGCCACTTCGTCGAGCGGAATCGAGCTGATGTGATTGCCGTTGACGCAAACCATTCTGCCGAACTCTCCTCTGGAAATCATCTCGGTAGCATGTCCTCCGAGCAGAGTGGCCAGATTTCGGTCGAACGGCGACGGGTTGCCTCCGCGTTGGATATGTCCCAATACGGTCTGTCGGGTTTCGATGCCCGTGCCGCGCGAAATTTCAAGGGCGATGTATTCGGCCGGTTTCATGCATTTGGGCGTATCGATCCCTTCCGCTACCACCACGATGGAATATGGTTTGCCACGAGCGGCGCGCCCGAGTATGAATTCATTGATCTTTTGGATGTTGAAGCCCAGTTCGGGTATCAGGATCACATCTCCTCCCCCCGCCATGCCGGCGTGAAGGGCGATCCATCCCACATGGTGTCCCATCACTTCGATCACCATCACCCGCTTGTGGGAACTGGCGGTGGAGTGTAGCCGATCGATCGCTTCGGTGGCGATATTGACGGCCGTATTGAATCCGAACGTGATATCGGTGCCCCAGATGTCGTTGTCGATGGTTTTCGGGACGGCGATCACGTTGAGACCCAAGCGGGAGATCACGTTGGCGGTCTTCATGGTTCCGTTTCCGCCGATGCAGACTACGCAGTCGAGCCCCAACTCGCGGTATTTGCGCAGCAGCTTTTCCTGGATGTCGTCTTCATTGGCGATAAGCTGTTTGCGAAACGGTTTCTCGCGCGATGTCCCCAGTATGGTTCCTCCCAGATTGAGAATCCCCGATAAGGAGCGTTCCGTAAATCGCTCGATATCTTCGCTGATGATGCCTTTGTATCCCGAATGGATACCGTATACCTCCATTCCGTAATGCATGATTGCTGTTTTGCCGACGCCGCGTATGGTGGCGTTGATTCCGGGACAGTCTCCCCCCGATGTCAGAATACCTATTTTCATTCGCTGTGTTTGTTTTTAATGGAAACGACAGGATAACGATCTTTCTCTATCTAAATCAAAGGTAATTAATATCTTATTAATATTTTATGTGAAAAACCTGTTTCGCAGGCAGAAAATCGGTGAGAATGAACGGTTTTTATTATATTGACGGCGGTTAATATTCGGTTTGCGGATTGACGGCTCCTTCCGTTTTTACTGAAAAATGTTTGTCGCGGGAACAAATCCCCCCGTGTCGGGCGTTTCTATGGTATGTCGTCATCCGCCGCCAGCGATTTTTTAAATAAAAAAGGTCGCCGGCGCGCTACGTTTGGCGAAATCTTTATTTTTACCGAAGATCTAAATACAGAATCAATGAATACGACGAAATTGCTCTCTTTTGCTTTTCTGAAACGGACGAAAGAAATCGACCGGTACAATACGGATGCGGTGATGATTCAGCAACATCAGTTGTATCGGCTGTTGATGATGGCGAAGGATACCGAGTGGGGAAAGAATTATGATTACGGATCGATCGATACCTACGAGAAATATGCTTCGAGAGTACCCTTACAGACGTATGAGGAGGTGAAGCCCTATGTAGAGCGCATGCTCAAGGGCGAAAACAACCTGATCTGGCCGAGCCGTATCGAATGGTTCGCCAAATCGTCGGGTACAACCAATGATAAAAGCAAGTTCATCCCCGTCAGCGAAGAAGCGCTCGAGGATTGTCATTATCGCGGAGGCAAAGACTGCGTTGCGCTTTACCTGCGCATCAATCCGGAGAGTCATTTCCTTTCGGGAAAAGGGCTGATTCTGGGCGGCAGCTATAAACCGAGCGAGATGGCCGAAGGGATTCGCTGCGGCGACTTGTCGGCGGTGCTGATTCAAAACGTAAGCACGCTGATCAATCTGATCCGTGTGCCCAGTAAAGAGATCGCCCTGATGGACGAATGGGAAGCCAAGCTGGAAGCGATGGCCGAATCGACCGTGCATGAGAATATCACCAACCTGTCGGGCGTACCGTCGTGGTTTTTGGTGTTGATCAAGAAGATCCTGGCGCGCGAGGGCAAGAGCAATCTGCTTGAGGTATGGCCCAATCTGGAGGTGTTCTTCCACGGAGGGATCAGTTTTTCGCCCTATCGGGAGCAATATAAGGAGCTGATTCCGTCTGACAAGATGCACTATGTGGAAACCTATAATGCGTCGGAAGGGTTTTTCGGCATTCAGAACGATTTCAGCGACGCGTCGATGCTGCTGATGATCGACCTGGGGATCTTTTTCGAGTTTATCCCGATGGATGAGTTTGATAAGCCCGACCGGAAGGTGCTTCCGCTCTGGGAAGTGGAAATGAACAAGAACTACGCGCTGGTGATCTCTACCAATTCGGGCTTGTGGCGTTACATCATCGGCGATACGGTGATGTTCACCTCGAAAGATCCGTACAAATTCGTCATCACCGGACGTACCAAACATTATATCAATGCCTTCGGCGAGGAACTGATGGTAGCCAATGCCGATCGCGGACTTGCCCGCGCCTGCGAAATGACGGGAGCCGAAGTGCTGGAATACACCGCCGGCCCCACCTTCATGTCGGGCAATAAGAAAGGACATCATACCTGGATGATCGAGTTTTCGAAAAAACCGGATTCGATGGAAGAGTTCGCGTCGATCCTTGACAGCGAATTGCAAAACCTGAATTCCGATTATGAGGCGAAGCGCTACAAAGGCTTGTTTTTGGAGCGTCTGCAACTGATTCCGGCACGCGCCGGATTGTTTCACGACTGGTTGCGCCTGAAAGGGAAACTGGGCGGTCAGCATAAAGTGCCTCGTTTGAGCAATACGCCCGAATACCTCGATCAATTGATTGAAATGAACGACGTCCGATAAGGAGCGTCGACCCGATAAACAGAAAATCCTCTGCATCCGATCGAATCGGCGCAGAGGATTTTTTATTGAAAAGAGAGTTACAGTTTTTTGATTTATTTCTCAATCCGGATACGGGCGTCCACCGCCGTGATCGAATCTTTACGACCGAGCAGCGGATTGATATCGAGTTCTTTGATTTCGGTGGCGAAACGCAAGAGCGTAGACAATCGTACGATGATTTCGGCGAACTGCTTTTCATTGAGACCCTCCTTGCCACGCGTGCCGCGGATGATCTTATAGGCGCGTATCGAGCGGATCATCGATTCGGCTTCGTGGATGGTAAGCGGAGCAAGCCCCGAAGCCACGTCTTTCAATACCTCTACGAAGATGCCGCCCAGGCCGCACAGGATCACATGGCCGAAACGAGGTTCGTATTTGGCTCCGATAAATAATTCCGTACCCGAAATCATCGGCTGGATCATCACCGAATTAGCATCGGCGATCTTCATCAGGCGATCGAACTCCAAACTCAGATGTTCGGCCGAACGGATGTTGAGCACCACTCCCCCTACGTCGGATTTATGTACCGGCCCAACCACTTTGGCAACGACCGGATATCCCCAGGCGTCGGCTTGAGCGATAATTTCCGCCTTGCTGTTGCTGACCAACTCTCCCACCATCGGGATGTTGGCGCACGAGAAGATGTCGCGCACGATTTCGGGCGATACGTATCCGTCGGTATCGATCGATTCGATGATCTTGCGCAGGCGCGGGATATCCACCCCTTCGAGTTCGGGCCCTTCGTTGGAAGGCAGTTGAGCGTTGTAAACGCTGCTGATCGCCGTCGCGAGGGTTACCTCGTCGGCGAAATTGACGTTGCCTTCAGCCAGGAAGTGTTTCACCTCTTCGCCGGCGGTAACGATGGACGGTAGTACCGGGAAGATCGGTTTCTTGCAAGTGCGTATTTTTTCGTTGAGCACTTTGTAGGCGTCATAAACCTGTACCAGACCCGGACTGCCGAAGATTACGGCGATCCCGTCGATATTGTCGAACCGGTTTTCGCAGAAATCGATCGCCGCGCCCAGGTGTTCGGGAGTTCCCGTAGCCAGGATGTCGATCGGATTGGCTGTCGAAGAGCCGGGATAAAGATGTTCTTTGAGTTCTTCCGCCGCGGGTCCGCGCAGATCGGGAACGTTGAGCCCCCCTTTCGAGAGCGCATCGGTAAGCATCACGGCCGGACCTCCGGCATGGGTCACGATGGCGATGTTTTTGCCTCGAATCTCTTTGAGCGTGAAGAGCGATCCTACGGTGGTGAGTTCTTCGCGGCTGTAACAGCGCACGATGCCCGCTTTGCGGAACAGCGCCTCTACTGCCAGATCGGAGCTGGCGATCGCGCCGGTATGGGAGGAAGCCGCACGTGATCCGGATTCGGACGAACCGGATTTGATCGCCGCGATCTTACATCCTTTGCGGATCAGAGACGAAGCGTGGTAAAGCAGTTTATCGGGGTTGCCGATATTTTCGATATAAAGCAGTTTGATTTTGGAGTCTTTTTCGGGATCGAAATTCTCGTCCATATATTCCAGTACGTCTTCCACTCCGATCTGAGCCGCGTTGCCGACCGACCAGATCGAATTGAAGCGAAGCCCTTTGGCGAATGCCGATTCGAGAATATATACCACCGTAGCGCCCGAACTGGAGATCAGATCGGCACCGAACGGATCGAAAACCGGAATAGGAAGGGTGAATACGCTGTGGTGGAACCGGTTCATCATACCGATGCAGTTGGGGCCGATGAGCGAAGCTCCGTGTCGGCGGCAACTTTCGGCGATCTGCTCTTCAAACACTTTCCCTTCGGGAGTTTCTTCCGAAAATCCGGCAGAGAAGATGATAAAAGCTTTCACGCCCTTTTCGGCAGCGAGTTTTTCGACCGCTTCGGGGCAGGCTGCGGCAGGAATGGCAAGAATGGCAAGATCGGCGTCGGGAACTTCGTCGACCGACGGATAGCTGGCGATGCCCTGCACTTCTTTCTCTTTGGGGTTGACCACGTAGAGGCGCCCTTTGAAGTTGCCCTCTTTGAGATTGCGGATCACTTTGCCCCCCGGTTTATGAACATTGTCTGATCCACCTACGATGATTATGGATTCTGGTTCTAATAATTGTTTAGTTATCATGATATTGACGATTTTCTCAAATATACTTAAATTTTAATATGAAGCGGTTTTGTCAGGCGGCTTTTTCGGATAAATATTCGTTTGTGTCGAAGCAAATTGTTCGTTTTCTGCTTTACGACATCTTTGACTTCGGGTTCCCGGCACGATCGAAACGAGCCATTCGGATTGCGAAAAGCAGCGGACGCGGATCGAAAGAAAATGTATCGGCGACTAATGGGCCATTTATTCGGATTCGAGGGGTAAACATTCGGGGGGAGGAGTCTGTTATCCACAAAAAAAGGCTTTAGTTATGAAAACGATCACCATGAATTCACTGCTTCTCATCGCGGGAGTCCTGTTGCTGCTCACCTCATGCAGTTCGGGAGAGAAAAAAGCCGAATCGGAATATCCCATTATCGTGACGGTCGATCCGTTTCCGTCGCAACAGCTCCGGACGGCAGCTGTCGATATCTGCTTCCCGAGCAATTATTCCTCCTGGAAAAAATACAATGTGCTCTATCTGCATGATCCGGAAACCGATCCTTCCGCCATCGTGCCGTTTGATACCGAATGGCTTTCGAGACAAACGCTTCATGTGTTGTATGACAGCATCGGCGTAAAGGATTGCGTGTTGGTGTGGATCCGTACGTTCTATCCCGAACAGGGAGAAGCCGAATTTCCGCAGAAACTGACGCAGATGCTCGCCGATGAGGTGAAGCCGTATGTCGAAAAAGAGTTCAACATCCGTCGGGGAAAAGACGCGGCCTACTTCGCGGCGTTGGATTCGGAACTGGCCGATCTGGTCAACAACAACTATTCTTCTCAATTTGCCGTGACGGCTACCCAGATCTTCAAAGACGATCATTCGCATGATGCCGACGGCAAACGGATGAAGTTTTATTTCATCTCCGACTTCGGGCATTGATTGTTAAGGGTTTCTTTGGATTTTTGGCGATAAGGCAAGCAATTTGTTATTATCTTTGCAAACCTGCCTGCCATGCACAGGCTTTCTGTCGAAAAACAAAGTAATCATATAAATGGAAAAGAATTTCAAAAGAACCCTTGTTACCACCGCATTGCCTTATGCAAACGGTCCGGTGCATATCGGCCATCTTGCCGGTGTATATGTGCCTGCTGATATCTATACGCGTTATCTTCGTCTGAAAGGTGAGGAAGTGCTGATGATCGGCGGTTCGGATGAACATGGTGTGCCGATTACCATCAAGGCCAAAGCGGAAGGTATCACGCCTCAGGACGTGGTAGACCGCTACCATACGATTATCAAAGATTCGTTTGAAGAGTTCGGAATCACGTTTGACGTGTATTCACGTACCTCTTCGGAGATCCATAAGAAAACGGCTTCCGACTTTTTCCGGAAACTGTACGATAAAGGAGAATTTATCGAAAAAACATCGGAGCAATATTACGATGAGGACGCGCACCAGTTCCTTGCCGACCGTTACATCACGGGTACTTGTCCGCATTGTAAGAACGAACGTGCTTACGGCGACCAATGTGAGGCGTGCGGAACATCGTTGAACGCGACCGACCTGATCAATCCGAAATCGGCGATCACCGGAAACACGCCGGTATTGAAAGAAACCAAACACTGGTATCTGCCGTTGGATAAACACGAACCGTTCTTGCGCGAATGGATCCTGGAGAACCATAAGGAATGGAAACCAAACGTATACGGTCAGTGCAAATCCTGGCTCGACATGGGGCTTCAGCCGCGTGCGGTGAGCCGCGACCTGGATTGGGGCGTACCCGTGCCGGTAGAAGGCGCAGAGGGCAAAGTGCTTTACGTATGGTTTGACGCGCCGATCGGTTATATCTCGAATACGATCGAACTGCTTCCGGATTCTTGGGAGAAATGGTGGAAAGATGAGGATACCAAACTGGTACACTTCATCGGAAAAGACAATATCGTATTCCACTGTATCGTATTCCCGGCGATGTTGAAAGCCGACGGAAGCTATATCCTGCCGGAAAACGTTCCTGCCAACGAATTTTTGAATCTGGAAGGAGACAAGATCTCTACTTCGCGCAACTGGGCTGTCTGGTTGCACGAATACCTGAAAGAATTCCCGGGCAAACAAGACGTGCTTCGCTACGTATTGACGGCGAACGCTCCGGAAACCAAAGACAACGATTTCACTTGGAAAGATTTCCAGGCACGCAATAACAATGAGCTTGTAGCGATTTTGGGTAACTTCGTGAACCGCGCGATGGTATTGACTCACAAATACTTCGAAGGGAAAGTGCCTGCTGCCGGCGAACTGACCGAATATGACCGTCAGACGCTTGCCGATTTCGCAAACGTGAAAACCGACGTAGAGCATTATTTGGATCAGTATCGTTTCCGCGATGCGCTGAAAGAGGCGATGAACCTGGCTCGCATCGGAAACAAATATCTGGCGGACACCGAACCTTGGAAACTGGCTAAAACCGATATGGATCGCGTAGCGACCATCATGAACCTGTCGTTGCAGATCGTAGCGAACCTGGGTATCGCTTTCGAACCGTTCCTGCCGTTTGCCGCAGCCAAGATGAGAGAGTTCGTAGGTCTGACTGATTTCAATTGGGAAGAACTGGGTCGCAACGACCTGTTGAAAGCGGGCGATGCATTGGCCGAGCCTTCATTGCTGTTTGAAAAGATCGAAGATCCTACAATCGAAGCGCAGGTACAGAAACTGCTGGATACCAAAAAAGCGAACGAACTGAAAGAATACAAACCGGCTCCGGTGAAAGAGGATACTTCATTCGACGATTTCATGAAAATGGATATCCGTGTGGGTACCGTATTGGAATGTACGAAAGTGCCGAAAGCGGATAAACTGCTCCAGTTCCGTATCGACGACGGAATGGGCGGACGTACGATCGTTTCCGGTATCGCGAAATATTACAATCCGGAAGATCTGATCGGCAAACAGGTTAGATCGGAAGAGCACACGTCTGAACTCCAGTCACTCCGGAGAATCTCG